>JACDGH010000255.1 GCA_013815395.1 Parachlamydiaceae bacterium | reverse complement strand
GTGTTAGACCCTGCTGTAAGGCCTTTTGGATAGGTGCTGTACCTTTCCAATTTTCCGCATCTATCATAGAAGAGCGCTTCCCAATCAAAATTGTTGCCAATTCCAGAATTTTTTCTGGTTCACGCCACCTATAAAAATCTTTAGCTGTATCCTCACCCATAATAAGTGAGAATTGATCGGGATTTTTTTTCCCCTTTTGACTTCCGACTAACGCCTGCAAAGTATCTACTGTATAAGAGGAAGCACTACGCTGCAATTCAATATCATTAAGGTGGAAACGAGACTCTCCCGCAATGGCGATTTGCAACATTTTCAAACGATCCTCGGGAGATGCAGATGGCTCTTTATTATGCTTAAATGGATTAATAAAGGCTGGACAAAACCAAACTTCATCCAAATGACGAGCCTCCATGATTTCATAAGCTAAGGAGACATGCCCTAAATGGACAGGGTCAAAGGACCCCCCATAGATACCGATATTTTTTGCTTTAATTTCCTTAGAACACTGCTTCACAACGATACTCCAAAATACTAATTAATGAAAAGAATTTCACGGTATTTTGGCAAAGGCCACAGGGCATCATTTATGTGAGTTTCTAAATGATCAATAATCTCGCGTAACTTTACACATTCAGGAAGAACCTTATAACAGAAGGCTTTGCCTCGCTTTTCGAAGTTATCAATAGCTATAGCTTTTCTCTGCTCCTCAGACACCTTATCAAGCATTTCAATTAAATTTTCAATCGATTCACTAAGGGAATTTAACATAGCTATTTGTCCCTTTAGCTTTTTAGATGAACCTGCGACAGTTGAAAAAGCAGCTAAACTTGACGCTAAATTAGTTTGTTGTTGGATGGCTGCAGGCAAGATCTGGGAGCGGGCTATGTCCAACATCAATTTAGTTTCTATACTCACAGAATGGGAATATATTTCAGCCATAATTTCGTAGCGGCTCTGCAGTTCTTGTTTTGTTAAAATGCCTATAAAAGCTTGCGCAGTTTTTTCTGTTTTCAGAGCCTCAAAAGATTCAATAGATTTTTTAATGTTAGGCAAATTGCGACGTTTTGCTTCTTCAAACCACTCTTCACTATAATTATCTCCAGCAAAACGGATGTCGCGCGATGCTTTAAGATATTTTCTTACCACCGATAAGACTGATTCTAGTAATTTCTTTTTTCCTGAAGACATCTCTTGTTCGATTTCGTCAACCATGCTATTCAAACTTTCAGCGACGATGGCATTTAGTACTGTCATCGGAAAAGAAGGGCTAGATGAAGATCCCACAGCTCTAAATTCGAATTTGTTTCCAGTAAAAGCAAAAGGAGAAGTGCGGTTACGATCTGTATTTTCTTTTGTAAAGTCAAGATTTACCGGAATTCCTAAATCGTAACTATTTTTCTTTAAGATGCGCGTATGAGCCCCTTTCTCTTCAATACTTTGAAGAACGGCTTCTAGCTCCTCTCCTAAATAAACCGATATTACAGCCGGGGGTGCTTCATGACCTCCAAGTCGAAAATCGTTGGCAGCAGACCCAATAGAAGCTCTTAAAAGAGTTGAATGTTCATATACAGCATTAAGAATCGCGGTTATCAATACTAAGAAATTTAAATTATTCTCAGGAGTATTTGTAGGATTTAACAAATTAATTCCTGTATCTGTTGCCAAAGACCAATTACAGTGTTTGCCAGAGCCATTAAGACCTTGGAAAGGCTTCTCGTGCAATAAACATGATAAATCATGTTTTATTGCTATTTGACGCATCAATTCCATTAATAAAATATTGTGATCAACAGCTTGTGAAGCCCTTTCGTAAATAGGAGCCACTTCATGCTGCGCAGGTGCCACTTCATTATGTCGCGTTTTTACTGGGATAGCTAACTTTATGGCAGCGTTTTCAAAATCTTGCATAAAACATAATATGCGATCTTTGACGGCTCCAAAATAATGATCTTGTAATTCCTGCCCTTTGGGGGAATCTGCTCCAAAAACAGTTCTTCCGGCCAGCATAAGATCTGGTCGTAAATTATGCCAGGCGCGATCTACAACAAAATATTCCTGCTCGCAGCCTAACGTAGAATTCACATAGCTAGCTGAAACGCCTGTTAACTTCAATAACCGCATCGTAGCGTCATGAATTTTGCTGTCGGACCGCAAAAGAGGAATTTTCTGATCTAATACATCTCCAGTCCAAGAAAAAAATATTGAAGGGATGCATAAAGTGACCCCGTCCCCACCATTCCAAACAAAAATGGGTGAGGTTGGATCCCAACCGGTATATCCTCTTGCTTCATAAGTACTTCTTAATCCACCTGAAGGAAAGGAAGACGCATCAGGTTCTCCTTGGATCAATTGTTTTCCATCAAATTTTTCAATCATTTGATCAGGAGCATGCCAATCAATAAAGGCATCATGCTTTTCAGCAGAGGCACCTGTGAGGGGTTGAAACCAATGGCTATAGTGAGTAGCACCTTTTGCAGTGGCCCACTCTTTAATAGCAACAGCAATGGTGTCGGCAAATTCTGGTTTAATCTTTTCTTTACCTTCGATCGCATTGAGTACATTTAAATAAACTTCTTTTGGAAGTACTTTTTGCATGATACTGCGATTAAATACATTTATGCCAAAATTCTCGGATGGACCGGCAGATTTTGTTTCATTTATTATATGTCGAGAACGTTTTCCAACAATCTCAAGAGCTTTATAGCGCGGATTCATTAGCTTTCCCCAAATTCTTAAATGATGGGCCAATTATGTTTTAGACAAAAAAGTCGTAATTTTCGATCTGGATTAACAGCAATTGCTTCTCCCGCTGTCAATAAAAATGGAAGGTCAAGGATACTATCTGAATAGGCAATGACTTGCTTCTTAGATATTTTGTGTTCCTTCATAAATTCCATGATGAATCGCGCCTTGTCTTCTCCCAACATCAGACTAGCAATCTGACAAAATTTATGATCTTTGTCAACAGCATACTCTGTAGCTTGGCAGAACGTCAAATTAAGCCGTTTAGCTATTGGTTCGACAAGAAAAGAAGGCGAGCTAGAAATGATTGCAGTGATATGACCAGCTTGTTGAGCATCAATCAAAGCTTTAATTGCAGGGTTATAAAATAAAGATTCGAGATGTTTATCGAGAAAACTGGACACCCAGAATTCAACTAAAAACAAAGATTTTCCATAGAAAAGTCGTTCAAAAGCCCTCTGATGCAGCTCTGAAATGGAAAGAAAACCAAGATTGTAGATTATATTACTACGAATAATAAAAAAAAAATCACTTAAAGATATGTGTTTTTGTCGATAAAGATATTTTCCGAAGGAGAAGCTACTGTTTTCTTTTAATAAAGTATGATCAAGATCAAAGGCACTAAGCTTAGAAAAGATATTTGCCATTAAGTTATAAAAATAAATGTACAAAATCGAATTAATAACACTAAAGAAAGGCTTGCTAAATCTACAGCCAAAACTTTCACCAATAATACTTCTCGGTGTTCTCTGTGAGCTCTGTTGTTAAACTTACCAAAGAGATCAAAGAGAGCACAGAGGATTGCAAAATGACCAAACTTAATGAGTTACAAAATTGTGTAAATCAAGCAATTTTACGTACTCAACTATCGAGAGAGTTTTGCTATTTTTTGCTCAATTTCTTTTATGCCTTGAGTGATTTTTTCCAATCTCTCTTTCTCTTCAGCAATTTGAGTGTTGTAGTTCATTGCTTGAGCAAAATCTAAACCTGATACTCCGCTAGCTTTACGGAAAACTTCGATTTGATTTTTTATTTCTTGACGACGTTCTTTTCTTTGCTTAAGAATTTCTTTTAGTTGCATAAGTGATTGACGATCATCATCAGAC
>JACDGH010000254.1 GCA_013815395.1 Parachlamydiaceae bacterium | reverse complement strand
ATCTTAACCAGGAAGAATTGCAAAAAATTATTGAAGAACAAAGTGACGAAGAATCGGTCTCGGGGGCTAACGAGCGCTTAAATGTTATTTCTGCTAATATTTTTTCCCTGCGCGCCAAAGATGTGAAGCAAGTCATGACCCCTATAGGCCAAAAGGCGACTTTACCTTCCAATGCTACAGTTAAACAATTTGAAATTCTGACAAGAAAAAATAAATCTAATTTTATTCCTATCTACCACAAAGAAATTTCCAATATCGTCGGCATTGCTTATCCACGTGACCTCCTCCGTGCCGGTGACAAGCGCCGTGTAAGGGATTATGCGCGCCGTCCCTGGTTTGTGACAGAAACTATTAGCATGACGCAAATCTTAAAACAATTCCGCAACAACAAAGAAAGTGTAGGCGTGGTATTAAATCGCGAAGGAAATGCCGTAGGGCTCATCCATCTTAACGATGTTTTAGAAGAAATTTTTGGCGAGTTTTCATATAATGCCACAGATGCCATACCACCTAAAAAGCAGATTGTGCTAATGGAAAAGACTTTTCCAGGGGAAATGACTGTGGGCCAATTCCAGGCATTATATGATGAAGCTCTTGGGTCTAATTCTGAAAAGACACTTTCAGAATTTATCATCGATCATCTTGGGCATCGTCCAGAGAAAGGGGAAACGTTTAATTTCGATTCCTTCGAATTTACTATCAAAGAGGTGTCATTGCTAGATATTAAATCCGTTTGCATATCAACGCGCATTAAATAGCTCAGAATTTCTTATGATTAAATTTTCTTACCACCCCTGAGGGTTATTCAAAGATGCAAGGTAATTTGCGTTTGTCGAGACTAATTCGACCTTTTTTCTAATAATTGTAACAAACAAATGTTAGAATTGTATAAAGTTGATATTTGTTTGACACAATATATCTACAAGGAGAAACCGGATCCCCAGTTTAATATTTTTATCGAGGACACTTTTGCAGCATTCTCTGCTATATGGGCTAGGTATGGGTTATCAATAGCTAAGGTGATTGACGAGTTTAATAATTATGGTGCAAGCTTCATCAATTTCCTGCTCTGTTGTGAAATGACTAAATGAAAATCTTAGTGAAGAGCGTACTAATGCTTGAGGAATTCCCATATTAAGCAATATTCTTGAAGGCTCTAAAGCACCGGAGGAGCAGGCTGAGCCATGGCTTGCTGCTACACCAGCTGCATCCAAAGCCAAAAGTAAGGATTCGCCATCGACGCCTGAAAAAGCAATATTACTTACATTACATACGCGCGGGCCTTGTCCATTAATTGACACATTAGCCAATGCATTGTGCAAGATGCCTTCAAAACGTTCCCTTAAATCAAGCATGTGCTTGGAGCTCATAGGCAATTCCTCTTTCAATAATTCCACAGCTTTTGCTAGCGAAAGAATGCCTAAAATATTTTCAGTGCCGGCCCGCTTTCCAAACTCGTGCCCACCTCCAGTCAATAAAGGACTTAATTTCAATCCTGATCGTATAAATGAAAACCCAATGCCTTGTGGGGCATGAAATTTGTGCCCACTAAACGACATGGCTGAGATCCCCTTAGGAATAGAAAATATTTCTTTCCCCATCATTGCCACGCCATCTACAATCATGGGTATTTTCTTCTCATCTGCAATGGCTGCTATAGCTTCAAGATCAGTCTTTACCCCTGTTTCATTATTTACCGCCATTAAGCAGATCAAACTCGTATCAGGTCGCAAAGCAGCGTGAACAGCCTCGGCTGTAATTGCACCATAGAGGCCTGGGGGAAGAAATGACACTGTGAAGCCAGAGGCTTCCATGCTTTTAAGGGTTCCATTAACGCAAGAATGTTCGACGGAGGAAGTGATTACATGTCCAGAGTGTTGCTGAGCAAGAATTCCACGTATAAGGAAGTTCATTCCTTCAGTACCTCCAGAGGTAAAAACAATCTCTGAGGCTTTTGTTCCAAGGAAAGAAGCTATCGTATTTCGAGCTTTCGATAACTGATTGCGAGCTTTTTGACCAAATGAGTGGGTGCTAGAAGGATTACCTAAGGGCTCTTTTAGGATAGCGACAATTTCATCAGCAACACGAGGATCAATAAACGTGCCGGCATTATTATCAAGATATATCCTCTTGCTCATTAAATCCCTCAACTTTTGCTAAAACAACAGTAATATTATCAAATCCTCCTTTGCAATTAGCCGTAGCGACCAATGCTTGGCTGGCTATGGATAAAGAGGATGACGTAATCATGATATTTTGCATTTCTTCAATTGTCAAGAGATCTGATAATCCATCGGAGCACATTAAATAAATATCATCAAATTGTATTTCTTGAGAACATAGGGAAGGGGTAACGCGCGGTTCTGTTCCAATTGCTTTCGTAATGATGTTCTTGTACATGAATTCATCAGCTTGCCGATTATCGATTTGTCCTTGAGCCAGAAGGTCGCAAACTAATGAATGATCTTGAGTAATTTGAGTAAGTATTTTATTCCTCATGCGATAAATGCGACTATCTCCCACATGCGCAAGAATTACTCCATCAGGGTGGAATAACAGACAACACACTGTAGTGCCCATTCCACGCAATTCTGGCTGAGCTCTTCCCATTTTAAAAACTACTAAATTCACATGTTCGATGGCTCGTCGAAGAGTGTCTTGCACCGAGCTCAAAGTTTCAACCTCCATAGAAGGTCCAATTTTTTTCTGGATAATCCTGCATAAAACATTAACCGTTTCTTTGGCAGCAATTTCTCCAGCTTGATGTCCACCCATCCCATCGGCAAGAATAAAAAAGCGATAATCAGAAACCTCTGCCCACATATCTTCATTATTTTGACGGACGGAGCCAATGTCAGATATGCCACTGGCCAGAATTTTATAATAACTTGAACGAACTACCATAAGTGCACTGGGATGAGGGTTTCTAACCACCGATTAACAAATTGTGTATATACCTAAATGCATTCGAAAATCGGATTTTTAACTTTGAGAAATTCCTGACATTCGACGATCGAAATGGACCCCATATGTGTAAATGGGGTCCATTTCGATTGTCGAATGTCGGAAGATTTCTCTTTGTCAAAAAACGATTTTCGAATGCGTTTAGGTATACAATATCACATAGTTACTTTTTTTTCTACAAAAGAAATATGATAGCCAATTTCGATAAAAATACGATACTGATGGCGTTAAATGTCGAATGCAAACCTATCGATGCCCACAGAGATTGTTGCCGCTCTCGCACAAATCCTAAAAAACACGATAATATAAATAAGGACAATACTAATTCGATGTTATCAATGCCTTGCCCAAATGAAAAATGAAAAAGAGCAAAAATCAGTGAAGTTATTAAAATAGCACTTATCACTCCTAATTTTCCTTTAAGCCAAGTTTGAAGTAATCCCCGAAAAATGAATTCTTCAATTGCAGGGACAATTGTCACAATTTCAATAACTGTAATAGGAAAAAGCCAAGGAGAATCCATAATACTTTTTAAATGTTTGATAGCAACCTGATCGGTGTGAGGTCCTTGATAAAATAAAGAAAGTAACATCGCTATCAATTGTCCAAAGGCAGTTACTAAGGGATAGGCAAGCAACCAAGTCAAAGATCCTATAAGAAAATTTGAAATAAATCCGTATTTTTTATGACTTGCTCCCTGCCCCCAAATCTGGCGAGTTGTTTGATCACCTAAAATCAGCGAATAGATCCACAAAGCAAAAGCTGTGGCTAAGATTGCAAGGACATTCAGCCATCCTAATTGAAGGAGATCGGGCTTTTGAATTGAGAAATCAGGCCATTTTCCTTCTTTTAAAAAAATCCAGATATAATAAAACAGAGGAACGGCCATAATT
>JACDGH010000253.1 GCA_013815395.1 Parachlamydiaceae bacterium | reverse complement strand
CCAGAAGAAGTATTTTGGACTTTGCTGCAAATAGCACGTATTCAAGAAAATTTGGGATATGAGGCTAAGGAGGTTGATTCCAGCTATATTAAAGCTTTGAAATATCGGCCAAGCCGACCAGAGCCTTATTATTATTTAGCCAGCAGATCCAGATTAAATGACGATTTTAAAAAAGGATATCAAATTGCAAAATTAGCCTCACAACTCCCCTTGTCCAATGACACACTTTTTTTGGAAAAATGGACTTATGAGGGTTTGCAATTTGAACTTTCTGTGTGCGCTTATTATGTTGGTGAATATGAAGAATGTTTAAAAATTTGTGATAACTTAATTGCCAATAAAAATCTTTCGGAAAATTATCGCAAATATGTTGTATCCAATCGCAAATTTGCTGTTGAGAAGTTAGAAGAACAAAAATTGATAAAAACCATCGACAATCTTTTTGATGATGCCACGCAAGCTGCTAATTCCGACAAATCAGACGCAAACAAAATTCTACAACGCGGATAATTATGTATTTTATAAGGTTGCTTTTATGCACATTTTTCATGCTTTTATTTTATAGACCTGAACTTCAAGCTAAAGTTGCCCTTCCTTATGCCCTTAATAAGAAGCCAACAGTCTGCCTAAACATGATTGTAAAAAATGAAAGCCATGTAATCATCCGCTGCCTTGATTCTGTTTTGCCCATGATAGATTACTGGGTCATTTGTGATACAGGCTCTACAGATGGGACCCAGAAAATCATCAAAGATTATATGCAAGAAAAAAACATACCAGGAGAGCTGCATGAGCATGAATGGGTGAATTTTGGACATAATCGCGAGGAAGCGCTTAGGTTAGCATTATTTAAAGCTGATTATGTGATTTTTATGGATGCTGATGATATCCTCAATTTCGATGATGATTTTAAAATGCCTCGATTAATCCATGATTGCTATATGGTACGCTCAAAAGCCGGCTCAACTGAATATCTATTGACGCGCATCATAAAAAGTTCTCTGAATTGGCACTGGCATGGCGTTTTGCATGAATACGTTTATTCTGAAAATGTCAAGCAATGTGCCTTGCTGGGCGGTGTAGAATACATTTATATTTGCGATGGCGCACGAGCAAATGATCCCGAGCGTTTCTTAAAAGATGCAAAAATCTTACATGCTGCGTTAGAGAAAGAGCCCGATAATGCCCGTTATATGTTTTATTTAGGGCAAACATATGCCTCTGCCCATAAACAAGAAGAAGCCTTAGAATATTATCAAAAGCGGGTCGATATGGGCGGCTGGGAAGAAGAAGTGTTTTGGGCTATGGTCCAAATCGCCCAGCTAAAAATTTCTTTAGGCCATGATGAAAAAAGCGTGGAAGAAAGCTTTATCAAGGCTTTAAAATTTCGACCCACTCGTCCCGAACCTTATTACTACTTAATAAGAGAAGCCCGTATTAAAGGCGAGTTTCAAAAAGGATATGAGCTTGGTCGTGAAGTGATCAAAATGCCGCCGTCGAAAGATGTTTTATTTATTGAAGCGAAATCCTATGATGCTTTGAAACTTGAATTTGCTCTTTGCGCATGGTGGGCAGGTCATTATCAAGAGTGTTTAGATGCGACCCTTGATCTGCTAAAAAAAGACCTTCCCCCTGAGCTTAGGCATTATGTAATAGAAGCCCATAAAGCGGCCCAAGAAAAATTGCAAGAAAAGGATATCAATGATGCTATCGATGACATTTTTGCAAGTGATTAGGCGAAACTTTGAGGTTAATCTATTTTTTTTATGCTGCATTGCGATATTAGGAATGACTCCCCTATCATTATTTTGTGAAACCATCGATGAATCAAAGCAGCAAGAACAGAAGCCCACAGTTTGTTTAAATATGATCGTTAAAAATGAAAGCCAGGTCATCAAACGATGTCTTAAATCCGTGTTACCCTTAATAGATACTTGGGTAATTGTCGACACAGGCTCCACGGATGGCACTCAACAAATCATCCAAGAATTCATGCTTGAACATCAGATTCCAGGAGAGCTACATGAACGTCCTTGGGTTAATTTTGGACATAATCGCGAGGAAGCCCTAGCATTAGCAAAAAGCAAAGCCGATTACCTTTTATTCATTGATGCAGATGATGTACTACGCTTTTCAGAGCAATTTAAATTACCCACTTTAAACCTAGATGTTTATCTAGTGAAAGGCATACATAAAGGATTACAGTTCCACTTATGGACTTTTGTTAAAGCTTCCTTGGATTGGCATTGGCATGATCCTATTCATGAATACATACAGGTAAAAGATGCCGCCGACGGATCACTTACAGGTGGAATATTGAATAAAATCCAATATGTTTACATTCATGATGGTGCCCGGGCTAAAGATTCCTCAACATTAACGAAAGATTTACAAGTTCTTACAAAAGCTTTAGAGAAGGACCCTGAAAATAAACGCTTAACTTATTATCTCGCTCAAACCTATGCCAACATGCATAACTTACATCAAGCGCTTGTGTATTATCAAAAGCGAATTGATTTGGGTGGCAATGCTGAAGAGGTATTTAGTGCGATGATGTCCAAAGCAAAGATTCAGCAGGAATGGAATGTTAAGCCAGAAGTCCTTGCAGCCACCTATCAAAAGGCCTTAGAATTTCGCCCTTCTCGTCCAGAGCCCTATTTTTACCTATCACGTTTAGCACACCTCAAGGGTGATTTTCAAAAAGGCTATGATATTGCAAAGAGTGGGGTTGACTTACCAGAATCATTGGACACCCTAGATCTAGAGTATTCTACATATGAAGGTATTATTTTTGAATGTGCTTATTGCGCCTTAGAACTAGGCAAATTAAAAGAATGCCGAGAATTATGCCGCATTTTAAAGAATAAGCCCAATCTATCTTCTGAAAATCAAGAAAACTTAAAAAATTTTAATAAAGTTTTTGAACACAAATTGCGTTCTAAAAAGGCTTTAGATGTGGTTAATAAATTATATGGAGCGAATTCTTGACCAAACGTAATGAAAACCTAAAACAACTTTCTGCAAATTACCTCTTTCCTGAAATCAATAGACGCAAACAACTTTTTTTGGAGCAGTCCCCGCATGCCTCATTAATCAGCTTGGGGATTGGCGACACTACCGAGCCAATTCCTCATAGTATTTCCTCAGGCCTGGCGGCGGCTGCATCGCAATTAGGTACCCTAAAAGGGTATAGTGGTTATGGCCCTGAACAAGGGATAAAGAGCTTAAGGGATGCCATCGCAAGTAAGCTTTATCGTAATATTGTTTCGGCTGAAGATGTTTTCATTTCCGATGGGGCTAAATGCGATATTGGACGACTCCAGCAATTGTTTGGGAAGGAAGTCACGGTGGCTGTGCAGGATCCTGCCTATCCTGTTTATGTGGATGGTAGCTTGCTGCAAGGTGTAAAACAGTTCGTTTATTTACCATGCACACCAGAAAATAATTTCTGGCCTGAATGGGACAACTCTCCTCGTACCGACCTGATTTATATTTGCTCCCCTAATAATCCCACGGGCACAGTAGCTACCCGAAAACAGCTCGAAGAACTTATCGCTTTAGCTAAAAAAAATCATTCGATCATCATTTATGATGCGGCCTATGCCAATTACATTAGAGATCCTGCACTTCCCTCTTCCATTTTTGAAATCAAGGGCGCGGATGAAGTAGCTATTGAGGTGAATTCGTTCTCGAAATTAGCCGGATTTACTGGGGTTCGTTTAGGATGGACGGTGATCAAAGATGCATTAAAATATGAAGATGGGACATCTGTAAAAGCCGATTGGAAACGGGTGGTTTCAACGATTTTCAATGGTGCTTCAAATATTGCACAAGCAGGCGGTTTGTCAGTCTTGGCAGATCAAGGC
>JACDGH010000252.1 GCA_013815395.1 Parachlamydiaceae bacterium | reverse complement strand
AACCAATAGCTTGCGATGCAGAAGAATTTAATCTTAGGCCTTGCTTATCTAAGGCTGCCACCTCTTCAAGAAAACCATTTTCGATCATTTTATCGCAGCGCTCTTCAATGCGTTTATAAAGTAAATCTCTGGGTCGACATAAAAACCAGCATCGGAAATCATAGTTTTGCGGCTTGCGACGTCCTTGCCATGATAACTTACTAACCTTTTTGCCGGTTAAAGTTAAAATCTCAAGAGCCCTAACAATTTTTTGCTTGTCATTTTTTGTAATTGTGCTTGCATATTCAGGGTCTAAATGCTTCAAACGCTCAAAAAGTACTTCTGAACCTAATTTCTCAATTTCATCCTCGAGAGTTTTTCTCAATTCAGGCACTGATGGGGGGCCACTAGGTGGTCCATACAATAGCGAATGTAAATAAAAACCTGAACCTCCCACAATTAGAGGAACACTTTCCCTAGCGTGCACTTGCTGGCAACAATGTCGTGCTTCGTAGTAGAAATCGACAACATTAAAACTTTCGTTAATATCGCGTATGTCGATCAAATGATGAGGAATACGTTCACGTTCTTCCTTTGATGATTTCGCTGTTCCAATATCCATATTGCGATAAACTTGCATAGAATCGGCGGAAATAATTTCACCATGCATTAGATCTGCTAAGGACATCCCTAAAGCGCTTTTACCACAGGCTGTTGGCCCTGCCAATACAATGGCACGCTTTTTGGGCTTTTGTAAATTTGACGTTAATTGCTTTTGAGCTTCGAGAGCGAAGCCCAAAAAAATCCGTTCGATATCTTCTTTTTCTATTGTGATTTCGTTGCTAGTCACTCTATCCTCTTCAAAAAACGGGCTGAAATAATCCTAATCTATTAGAGGGTAAGTTTTAAACAATTTGCGAGATAAAATCAACGTGGGAGTCAAGTTTGAATAAAATGCACAATTTGGCAGCGCCAAAGCCTCTTGGTTGAACGATCGGAGGAAATCCAATAATACGATATTGGGTCACCTTTGATCGTTCAACCACGAGAACTTTGGCGCTGCCAAATTAGGTATTTTATTTAAACTTGACTCCCTACTGCAACAATAGCTTCAGAATTTTTTTCTGAAGTGCTGCATTTTTTTTCAACAAATTGGACTCTTTCTGCAGCAACTCGCAACTTACACCGTTTTTCACCATCTTTAGCATGCCACACATCTAATTGTAATCTTCCTTCAATAACTACAGGTGAAGAACAATCTAGAATATGAGCGCAGCTTTCAGCTTGTTTGCCCCAAACCACTACATCAACAAAACAAACTTCTTGTTGGCGATCGCCACCGGGAGTAGTAAATTCTCTATTAAGAGCGATTAAGAGATCTGTTACAGAAATACCATTTGGCGTTTTCCGCAACTCTGGTTTGCGAGTTAATCTCCCTGCAATTAATACTTTATTCAGTGCAACCATTTTAAACCTCATGCGAATAGGGTATACTTTTTTTATCTTTTATAATTGCTATATAGCAAAAAAATAATTTTAAACAAATAAATATTTTAATTTTTTTGTGCAATGGTTACATTTTTATAAATTTTCGGTTAACAGATTTTAAAAATTTGGTTCTTGGGAAGAGTTAGGGGAAGTATAGTTTAAAGGAAGTTAATTTGGTTTTCTTGTAAAAAAAGTATGAAGTCGAGATAATACGGTCACCATACTCAAAAAAAGCAAAAAAATTATCTATTTCAACCATGGAGCTCACTTATGAAACTATCAGCAGCCCCCGGTGTTTTTGATATTGTACCTATAGAGACAAAAGAACAGTGGCGGTGTTCTCACCTATGGAATTATGTAGAAAACATGATCCGACAGACAGTTACCGCATACGGCTTTCAAGAAATTCGCACCCCTATTTTTGAAAGAACAGAACTATTTCACAGAGGCGTTGGTGAAACATCCGATATTGTTTCCAAGGAAATGTATACTTTTCTGGACAAAGGTGAACGTTTAATGTCCCTTCGCCCTGAAGGCACAGCTCCAGCAATGCGTGCATTTATCGAACATCAATTACACAATTTAGCTCCTGTTCATAAGTTATTTTATATAGGACCAATGTTCCGCTATGAGCGCGCACAAGCCGGCCGCTATCGTCAGCATCATCAATTTGGCGCCGAAGCTATAGGTAATGCTGCCCCGGAACAAGATGTCGAGCTCATAGATATGCTCTTCACTCTCTATCAAAGGCTTGGATTGCAAAAATTACAAGTGAGTATTAACACAATCGGGGATATTGACTGTCGTTTAAATTTCCGAAAGGCACTGCAAGATTATCTAAGAAGTTACTATGATTCTCTTTCACCCGATAGCCAGGCACGCTTTGAAACAAATCCTCTGAGAATTCTCGATTCTAAAGATACCAAAGATCGAGAAATTATTGCGAACGCCCCATCAATCCTCAATTTTCTAAACGAAGAATGTCTAGATCATTTTAATGACGTAAAAAAACTTCTGGGCAATCTGAAAATTCCTTTCGAAGTGAATCCAAAATTAGTGCGCGGGCTCGACTATTACAATAAGACAGTATTTGAAATTACCTCTGGTGAACTCGGAGCACAAAATAGCGTTGCCGGCGGTGGGCGTTATGATGGATTGCTTAAAACTTTAGGTGGACCTGATTTGCCAGCAATTGGATTCGGTACAGGATTAGAGAGGGTTATTCAAACAATGTTAAAGCAGGAAGTCTCCTTGCCAAAACCTTTTGCTCCCACCCTTTTTATCATCGCGATGGGTCAGAAGGCAAAAGAAGCTTCATTTTCTTTATTACATGATTTGCGCCTGCATGGTATTTCAGCTGAAATGGATTTCAGCAATAAAAAAGTTAATAAGCTTATGCAATATGCCAATCAAATCGAAGCATCCAATGTTGCTGTAATAGGAGACAATGAACTGCAAAAAGGAGAAATTGAAATTAAGGACATGCTTTCTGGTACTAAGCGCACACTTCCACTTATGCATGCTGCAAAAATATTATACTATGAAAAGCAAAACGGAATTTTCATGAAAAATCTTGAAGAACTGTCGAAACCATTTTCACAGCCTTCCGAAGCTGATTTCTTTATTAACAGACTTAATGAGACCATTAATTTGACCACTCAAGCTGTCAACAACTTACAAAGCGCACTGCAGAAAATGCAAGACATTCTTGAATAACTATTTTTCGTGGACATAAATTCAGGCAAAGTCATAAAGTGATAAATTCATTTTCTATCTAGGAGGATTTAAATGGTTATACTCAAAAAGGCCCATCTTTTCGCTTTAAGTACTGTAGCTGTTTTCATGGCTTGCAGCACATCCTATGCTCAAGAGCAGCCAGTAAATAAAAACATCCAACAAACCCCAGAAGCTAAAGTCGACGCAAATGATATCGATATGCAAAAAATTTCAGAAGCATTCGGTAACTTTATCGGTCGAAACTTAAAATCTAATGGGATCGAATTTAATCTTGAAGGTATTATCAAAGGTATGCGTGACGGCTCTGCTGGGAAAGCTTCGCCTTTGAATGAACAAGAATATGAAAAAATGATGACGAAGCTTCAAGAGAAAGCTTTTAATTCTTTAGCAGATACTAATCTAAAAGCGGCTAACGAATTTCTTAGCAAAAATGTTTCTGCTGCTGGCGTTATCGAAGTTGTGCCAGGTAAACTTCAATACATGATTATTGAGAAAGGTCACGATCCAGTCATTCAAGAACATGGCTCCCCTCTCATCAATTATACTGGAAAATATATCGATGGCTCCGTATTTGGTAGTTCAGAAGATGCAGGCGGCCCTATTACTATTCCTTTAGATCAGACAATCCCTGGCTTTAGCAAGGGATTAGTGGGTATGAAAGAAGGGGAAAAACGTCGCTTATTCGTACATCCTGAAATGGGCTACGGT
>JACDGH010000018.1 GCA_013815395.1 Parachlamydiaceae bacterium | reverse complement strand
GATCATAGTGTTATAGCGTGTGCGAAAACTGAAATTCATTGAGGAGTCTTGGGCGAGGTTCATTTTAAAAATCAGATGGGGGGCCTCTTTTAAGGCAAAGATTCTGTGGCTGGGCTGACTATTATAAAATGTAATGCCAATCTCTATGTTGCGCTCAAAAATTTGTTGTATGTAAGTTTGGATTTTAGAAATAGCTTCATCAGGTACAATGATTTCTTTTAAAAGTGTATGCTTGCTTAGATTGTATTCTTGTTCCTGCTTAGTTAAATTATAGTCTTTAACTTCGGGCTTTGTTATTACTTCGCAAAAACTCATTTTCCCCCCTTAAACTCTTAAAACAGGTTTTTGAGATCCGGGACATGCAGGCATAGTGATTGTTTGTTTTATCTAATAGTGACTATGATTGTATGATCCTTGCGGTCATCAACAAGTAATATTTCATTTTTCTCTAAAATATTTTCATCTAATTTTATTTCCAAATTACCATTTTTTAGATGATTTGGATTTTCTATAAGAATTGTGTATGAAGTTTCCTTAAATGTATAAAGAATAGTTGCATGTTCCCAATTTGGTGGTAGAACAGGATGTAAGCTAAGAAGATTACCACGAAGCTTAAATCCGAATATCTCTTCAATCCAAATTCGATACATCCACCCTGCAGACCCAGTGTACCAGGTCCAACCCCCGCGTCCCATTTGACCAGGTAAGGCGTAAATGTCAGCTGCAACCACATAGGGTTCTACCTTAAATTTTTCTGCATCCTGCAGAGTTTTAGCATGTGCCAGGGGGTGCATCATTTGTAATAGACCCACTGCTTTTTCACCCTCGCCTCTTCTAGCAAAAGCCATTGGCACCCATAAAGAACCATGGGTATATTGTCCCCCATTTTCTCTCACCCCAGGAGGGTAGCCTTTAATGTATCCAGGATCAGGCATAGAAGTGTTAAAGGGTGGTTTCAGTAGAAGGACTAATCCTTCTTTACGATCGATTAGGTGTTCTTCGACTGATTGCATTGCTGTAGCTGCTCGATTGGGATCGGCAGCCCCACTGATGACAGCCCAAGATTGAGGCAAGGAATCGATCGTGTCTTCTTGGTTCGCTTGCGAGCCGAGAGGGCTCCCATCATCAAAATAGGCACGTCGATACCAATTTCCATCCCAAGCATTTTCTTCAATCACTGTTGCTAGGCGCTTCGCTTGAGTGCGAAAGCCTTCGGCAGAGCCTTCCTGATTGGTAATTGATAATAATTCAGCAAAGTCATTCATGACGTGGATTAGGAACCAAGCCAACCATACGCTTTCCCCTTTGCCTTCAATACCCACACGATTCATTCCATCATTCCAGTCACCACCTCCAATTAACGGTAAGGCATGCGGGCCTTCCGTAATTCCCTTATTGATGCTTCTTCGGCAATGTTCAAGAAGGGTAGCGCTCTCATCTGATATTTCAGGCACGAAATAAATTTCGTGTTGATCTGGTTTTAGTAGCTCTCCTTTAATAAAAGGAATGACTTCATCAAGTATTGACTTATCATTTGTTACTCGAACATACTGAGCTGTGATAAAAGGCAACCAAAGAAGATCGTCGGAAATACGTGTGCGCACTCCTCCACCTTTCGAGGTAGCATGCCACCAGTGCTGTACATCACCTTCCACAAATTGCCTTGCAGCAGCAGTAAGGATATGGTCGCGCGCAAGATTTGGAGCAGTGTAGATGAGCGCTGCCACATCCTGTAATTGATCGCGGAAGCCGTAGGCACCGCTTGATTGATAAAAAGCTGATCTTCCCCAATAGCGACAGCTTAAATTTTGATAAAGAAGCCAGCGATTGACAGAAAAATTAATGTCAGGCTCAGGGGTGCTTATTTGAATTGTGCCTAAAAGTTTGTTCCACCATTTAAGGGTTTCTTGAAAAAAATGTTCAGCAAAATTATTTTCACGACATTGCATAATGAGTGCACGTGCTGTCGCTTCGTCTGGTGCATAGCCCATCACAAAGACAACTTCTTTTTCCTCATTAGGATTTAATTCAATGTCTACATTTAGTGCTGCACATGGGTCGTAGGCGCCTCCTGTAGTGCCGGCTAATCCCTTACGTCTTAATGCGGCGGGATGGGATCTGTCATTGTTACGGCCGAGAAATTCAGTGCGGTTGGCAGTGAAGGATTTAGAAATAGGTACTGAGCATACAAAAGCGACATAGGAGCTAAAATCAGGATGGTACCTATTATAGGCGAATAAAGCCTGACTTTCAGGATCCCATTGTGTGATAATGCTTAATTGAGATTCTTCCCGATTTTCTCCAAGCACCCATTCAGAATATGAAAAGAGGCTAAGATGGCGTGTTTTTGGGGAATTGTTTTTAAGCTTTAAGCGTTGTACACGTAATGGCAAACCACCATTTTCATCTACAGGCACATAGATCAATAAGTCTTGGTCAATGCCATGGCTATTATGCTCAAAGCGTGAATAACCCTGACCATGTCGAATGCGATAAGGATCTAATTCTCTTATAGGCCCTGGCGTAGGTGTCCAATATGTTCCCAAATGATTATCGCGTATATAAATGGAATCGCAAATAGGATTTAAAAGGGGATCATTGGTCCATGGGGTGAGTCTGTTGTTTTGGCTATTGCCATACCATGTTGATCCTAATCCAGCTTCTGATACAATGGTGCCAAATTTTGAATTGGCAATCACATTGATCCAGGGTGCTGGTGTATGTGTGTTAGCAGTGAGGTAGATGACATATTCGCGACCATCATGAGTAAATCCACCTAATCCATTGAAGTAGGAAAGTTCAAGGAAGGGGAGTGTAATAGAAGGGAAATCCTTAGCTGCTTTGTCGACTTGAAGACGTGGTGGATAAGAAATAAATTCAACAGGTGAGACCAACTGTTGTCTTAAAGAGCCCCTTGCGGCCACTAAATTAGCTCGAGCAATTGACAAAATAAGATTTAAATCCTCTTCAGGTACTTGTTCGTAATTGATTAAATAGATGCCTCCAGCTCTTTCAATATCGGTGTGATTGGAATGAGCATTGATTAAACGTTGCAATTGATCGAAAAGCGGATGATCATAACCCGTTGCTTCTTCATTGAGAATCACAAGGTCGACTTTTAGACCACGAATGCGCCAGAATGCATGTGCTGTTAAAACTTGTTTAACAAGTTCAATATCATGAAAATCGGCTACAGTAATAGCGACAATAGGGAGGTCTCCTGAAATACCATAGGCCCAAAGATGAGATTGCCCTAAGCGATTACGACGCAGCTGTTCATTTGATGGGCGCAATTGTCCTTGCGGATAAAGGACTCGGCTAGCCAGCTTCTGAAATAGTTGCACTTCTTCTTGATGGATGCGTAGGTGCCTAAGCTCAAGCTGTGCATGATTCCACGCTAATTCTATGGCTCGACGGCTCGTATTAATGTCGGCATAGCGCTTAACAAGGGCTACTGTGTTCTCCCTATTTTCGGAGGCTATTGTCACAAAAGCAATGTGCACTCGCTGTCCTGGTGCCAAACTTAGACGGTAGCGTAGGCTAAAGATAGGATCAAGGACTGTTCCAGCAGAATTTGAAAGTTCCTTATTTAATGCAGAAGGTTGTTCTAAAGAATTTCCACGGCCAATAAAAAGATTGCGATCTGTTTCATATTGAAATGAGGTTGACGGTGGTTGATCTGAGGCTATCACATGCCCAACCCAAATCTGTTGTTCGTCAGGAGAGCGTGGACGACGGAAGGCGAGCAATCCCGATAATTCGGGCAATGCTTCAGTTTGAATGAAGAGCTTATTAAACGCTGGATGTGCGCGGTCCGCAGCATGTGGGGCTAGTACAAGCTCACTGTAGCTGGTAAGTTCAAGCTCTCGAGATTGCTGTGAGAGGTTGGCAAGCGTGATCATGCGGATTTCTGCATCATCTTCTGGTGAAACAACGATTTCTAAGAAGGTTTCAATGTAGTTGTCGCGTCGGCGCAGCTCAACCTTATCGGCCTTAAAACTCATTGAGTAATTTCGCCCTTTTGTATGTGTGGGATGATAGCCTGTCGACCACACAGCACCACTCTGCACGTCCTTAATATAGCAATAGCTTCCCCAATTGTCACAGGTCGTATCTGCAAACCAGCGCGTGATATCGAAATTTTTCCAACGACTATACCCGCCACCTGAATTTGTCATCATGAGCGAATAAACACCATTTGATAGTAAATTAACTTTTGGTGTAATGCTATGGGGTGTATCGACACGCCCCATGATAGGAGCGGAAGTAAAGTGGGTTAGCCTAGTTAGAGGCATGTCTTTGCGAGAGCCTTTTCCAATGGGTAATTTGCTTGGAACGCGTTCACATAAGAGGGCTTCCACCCCAGCAATTCTAGGATCAGCATGAAAGCGTTTAGGAATAATATGGTCGTTAAGTAAATTGTTAATGGCCATTAAAGACATTCCTTGATGGTGTGCCATATAGGCATAGACTATGACCCCACGTTCTCCTTGTGGACCTTGTTGCCGAGTAAAATCGATAGATTCATAATAGCCATAAATACCCAACATGTTATACTGTTTTTTAGCCAATCTCCTCATATTAGCCACAGCTTCGTTTGGGCTGATGGCTAATGCTAAAGCGGATGAATATGGACTTACTACCAAATCTTCTTCAAGATCGCGTTTAAAGCCGAGGCCGGGCACACCAAAGCTTCGATATTGGTAAGTCTTTCTTACGTCAATTTCACTAAAAGCAGCTTCTGATATCCCCCATGGAATGCCTCTTAAATTTCCATAGGCGATTTGACAAGCTACGGCTGATTGGCAGGCTTGTCCCAATAGTGATTCGCTATGAGGTTCGTTAAACAGAAGAGGCATCAAGTACTCAAACATTGTACCGCCCCAAGAAAGCAGCGCTTTTTGTCCATAAACAATATGATACGATCTGCCAAGTGCCCACCAATGTTCTTGGGGAATATCTCCTTTGGCAATCGAAACTAAGCTGGAAATGCGCGCTTCGCTGGCTAAGAGATCGTAATATGAATTGTCGAGTTTGCAGTCATCCACATGATACCCGATAGAAAACAATTTGCGATCGGTATTGTACAAAAACTTCATATTTTTTTCTTCAGAGAGTCGATCAACTTGACTTAAAAGCTCTTGAATCTGTCCTAATTTTTCTCCAGCCAGCCATTGGGCGCCATTGAGCGCATCTTGGAGGCGCTGCTTCCATTTATGAAGTGGATGATTACTGTCGATTTTATTATTGAGTATAGAATGAATTCTTTCTATTTCTACATTTAGATTATTTGAAGCTAAAGTGACTAGAGAAACAGGCGATTTGAAAAGGATATTGCAAAAGTGGGAGAATTGAGGATCAATTTGATTTTGCTCATTAGGAGAAACTTCATTAAGTATGTCAATCCAGCTAAAATAGCGGATTATAGTGGCGTCCCATTCATGTAATTGCTCATCTAATTTTTTGGCCCAATAAGCGCCTTCATCCGATTCAATTTTTTCTAAAGTGATGAGCTCTTGCACTTCTCTCAATGCTTCGCGAATAGATTTTATAACAGAGGGCAGATTTAATGGTGAAAAATAAATAATATTTTTTATTTTTCCTAACCGATTTTTTAATGAAATATTCTTGGTTGAAGTTTGTAAACTTAACAAATCAAAGGTGTCTCGCAAACCATCAAATAAAGATAATGGCAATATTGGTTGTTGCGCTATTTCATCAATCCCTTGAATTGCAGTCCACAAGCTTGCCAATAAATTTCCACTATCAACGGTAGAAACGTATCGAGGATATAAGGGATTGAGCGTAATAATGTCGTACCAATTAAGAAGATGCCCTTCAAATTGTTCTAACTTGCGGATCGTTTGAAATGTAGCTATTAAGCGATCGATTCCATCATCGGTTGTGATGTAATGAAAATCTTTTGCGGAAAGCACGCATAGCAACCACAAGCCGATATTGGTAGGAGAGGTTCTAGGAGCAACTTCAACCTGCAATGCTGCTTGATAATTATCGGGAGGAAGCCAATTGGATTGAGGTCCAACAAAATCATCAAAATATCGCCACGTTTTGCGGGCAATATGTCGTAAAAACATTTGATCTACCAAAGACAATTGTTTGGAAGGTTCTGCAAAAGAATAGGCATCCAACACGTAAATAATTAATGGTGAGACAATCCATAGAATACAAAGGGGGAGTGCTGCCCAAAATGCAGAGGTTAATCCTAATTCAATTAAAATAGCACAAAGCACGATCGCTAGCATGGAGACACAGCTCAATTTAAGAATAAATTTAGTATGCTGTGCAGGGTCGCTGCGCAGGCCTGATTGCCATTGAAGTAGATGGCGGTGAGAAATATGACGTCGATATAATGTCCTTACAAAAGCATCTATAGAGAGCCAGGCTTGTTGAGGGATTAATGTAACATTAAGAATGGCTCGCAAAGCATCGATGCCGATATCTTTATAAGCATAGGTAAATGCATTTGAAAGGGTTGAAATTATAAAGGGAACAAAATACATCACAACAACAAATAGACTCCAAAAGAGAGGTTGAGAAGAAACAAACCACCCTAATAGTAGTACGGTCAAGCTAAATACTGGTAATAAAGCCCGACGCAGATTATCAAAAATTTTCCACCGATCTATAATAGAAAGTGTGTTGCTTGTTTTTTGACCAGAGCCGTTTCTTACCTTTGGAAATAGCCAATCGATGATCTGCCAATCTCCTCGCATCCATCGGTGCAGTCGATTAGACCAGGTCAGATAATCTTCAGGGAATGAGTCTAAAAGCAAAATATCACTTGTAAATGCGACTTTTGCATAGCATCCTTCAATTAAATCGTGACTAAGGATTTGCCCTTCAGGAAATTTCCCCCGCAATAAGCTTTCAAAGGATTTAATATCATAGATTCCTTTGCCATGATAAGTGCCCTCATGCCACAAATCTTCATAGAGATTAGAGCTGGCGAGATTGTAAGGGTCTGTAGTCGTTTCATCAGAAAAAATATAAGTAAAATAAGATCGTTTGGATTGAATAAAATTAGTGCTTACTCGTGGCTGCAAGATTGCATAGCCTCTTTCAAGAGTACCGTTAGATGAAAGGCGCGGAGCGTTTAAGGGATGTGCTAGGGTGGCGACCAGTTTTTTTGCAGAGTCTTTGGGGAGTTCAGTGTCTGAATCCAAAGTGATCACATAGATAATATTAGCTAAACTTTCTTTTGATCCCACCAAGAGGTTAATATCGGAATTGTCGGGGGTGATAAGATAGCGGTTTAGGATTTCTAGTTTACCCCTTTTTCTTTCCCATCCCATCCAGACGCCTTCGTTTTGATTCCACACTCGCTCACGATGGAGTAAAAAGAAAGTGTCCTTTCCATATTTGTTCTCAAGCTTTTTTATTCCTTGAATCATCTCATCAAGTAAAGATTGATCACTTGGTGTTCTCTGTTCAGCGGCATCTTTGAAGTCAACAAATAAGCCAAAGAGCATTGAAGGATCTTTATTGGCAAGATAATGAATTTCCAAGCGATTGAGATTGTCACTAATCGTTTGCGTTGAAGAAAGGAGAGTTGGGACAACGACAAATGTCTTGCAATGCGCGGGTAAAGAACTTTCAAAAGCCAGCTTGGGAAGTATGAATGGGGGTATAAAACGACTAATGATATAATTGATGATTTGAATACAATATTCACTGGAAATTAATAAGGCAAAAAACAGGACAATTGCTGTTTCTGACAAGTTTGCTCCAGATGCTTGCAGCAAATAAAACAATCCAATTTCAATTAGAAATGTTGTAAGACCTACTGTGCTTAAATAGGTTAGAGTGGGATTTTTCAATATCCAGCGACGGATCCTAATAATAATGTGGGGATAATATTGAACTTGGTCTTCAATGGCTGAGCGACCTTGATCTATAAGGTAATACCCAACATGTTTTTCTACTCCTTCTCTACCAAGCTCCGCTTTTTCCAATGCTAACCTGGCCACTTGCGTTTCCGAGGCATGTGAGTGCTTAGATATTTCTTCTAGCGCTTGTCTATATCTATCGCGCGTAGCAAAATCCATCTTCAAGTAGGTGGCATCTGGATCTTTACCAAGAATCTGATCCACAACGCTAGTTGCTTCAAAAATGACCTGCCATGATAATTGCGATAAAGTTATTAAGCTGATTACAGCGCTAGAAAAAGAAACTTGTTCAACGGATTTGTCCACTTGTTCCCGATGAATCACATCAGAAATGCTTTTATTAAATTTTTCTTCAAACCATTTACGCAACAGAGGTAATACAGCTTCTTCATCAAACAAATGATCCATTAACTCTTCAGCAAAATGTTCTGAAGGTTTGGGGCATTCTTTAGCTAGGAGGTCTAAAAATTTTGGTAAGGCCTCCGGTTCCCTTCGGGCCACATTCAACAAACGGTTTCCCCATAATCCAGCTAATTCGCCTTCACATAATCTACGATCTATATGCACAGCTAAATATTGTAAGTTTTCAATCAAACGAAAACGCAGCATAAGTGATAATGCCCACAGCTCTCCAATAGTTAAAGGCGAAACAGCTTGGTAGCTATTTAAAAAGGCGATAATGTTATCATGATTAAGCCGGTTTGCTGTGGCATTTATTAACTCTTTAGCCACAAGATATATTCTAGGCAAACCTAAATAAGATCCTTCAATTATTGTAGGAAGGGTTTTGTAGAACCCTTGTGGTAAATTACTGTAGATTTCTTCAATGTTTCCTTGGATAACATAGTTATTATCAAGCAGCCATTCTGCTGAGGAGGTAATGGTTTGTTCAACATATTCAGATTCAGCAACATTATGGCGAATTTCCTTCAAAGTATTTTCGCACTGTTTTAAGGATTTTAATAGTGAAGGATAATGGGATACTCTAGTTCCAACTTGATTTAGAGATAAAGCCAATTGGGCTGCTTTTTCATTCATCTCTTCAGCGGTTAGAGGTTCATTAATGATCCCTTCTCGATCTGATGGGGGAAAGTGATCGCAACGCAATAAAAATGATATCGGGTGTCCACTCTCCACTTCCCGTAATAGCCCCAAGGCTTCGCGTACATCTTTAGTGTTTATTTCTGCGATAATTAATGTCTCATCACCAACTAAGAGCTTTTTGAACCTATTGACAACTCCAGGAGAAATTTTAAACAAATATAGATCAGCCATCCATCCAATAAATATTCCCAGCAGGACAATAATTGAAATCGTTGCCATTTTTGGCATTTCTGAAAAAAAAGCAAACAGGAAGAGGCCAATCATGGAGATGATACTGATAAGCAAGGGGGTAGAGGCTTTATAACTATGGATTGTATATTCTTTATTGCTGTTTCGTCGAATCATAGCAACACGACGCAACCCCTTCTTTCGAAATTTATTAAGTACATCTGCTGCTGTTTCTGGATTCTGATAAAAACCGAGCACTGTATTCATTTTGTTAGGCATAATTGAATTTCCTATCAAGTCGAGTTTAAGTTATTTTTATAACAGAGGAAGTTGGACGTCCTACTTCTATGTATTTCAATTAAAATATTTGTTGTCAATCTATCTGCTCGAGATGCCTATTTTTAATTTTATAAATTCAGGGATATTAGGCATAATGAATGGATTTCTACTTGCAAAAAACCGGAAAATTTTGTTAAATTATCGTTTTCAACCTTTTGAAAAGCATATAAACCCGAGTTGTTAAATATGATAAATTGCCAAGTTGATATTTCACATGAAAGAAAGCAAGCGAGAAACTCTCAATTGCTGCTTCCGTTGCAAGAACTAATTTCATTTTTAAATAAAATGGTCATAGGTCAGGAATCGCTCGTACAGAGTTTGATGATTGCCTTGCTAGCGGATGGACATCTTTTAGTTGAAGGTGCTCCAGGTCTTGCAAAGACGCGCGCAATTAAAGCGCTTTGTTCAGGTATAGATAGCTCGTTTCATCGACTTCAATTTACACCAGATCTTTTACCTGCCGATTTGACTGGAACAGAAATCTATCGGATTGAAACCGGATGTTTTGAATTCCAACAAGGGCCTTTATTCCACAACCTAGTCTTAGCCGATGAAATCAACCGAGCTCCTGCAAAGGTCCAATCAGCTTTGTTAGAAGCGATGGCTGAAAGGCAAATTACCGTAGGCAAAAATACATATCCCTTGCCCAAATTCTTTTTAGTTATGGCGACTCAAAATCCTATCGAGCAAGAAGGTACATACCCTCTGCCAGAGGCTCAATTGGATCGTTTTCTTTTAAAAGTTAACGTAGGCTATCCCGATCCTCGCAAGGAAATCGAAATTTTAAATCTTGCTCTCAATGAAGCGCACTCTAAGCCTGTTAATTCTCCGATTCTTGAAAAAAAACTGACTCAATCTGATCTTTTGCAAGCTCGAGAGGCTGTTTTAGATGTATACATGGCTAATAATATTCAAGAATATATCGTACAGCTTATCCTGGCAACGCGCAACCCGGAACGGTATGGCGCAGATATTGCTGATTGGATTCAGTTTGGTGCCAGCCCCCGTGCTAGCATCGGCCTTGCCCGATCGGCTAAAGCGTTGGCCTTCTTGCAAAATAATGAATTTGTGGGTCCACACCATGTACAAGCCTTAGCCCATGACATCCTGCGCCATCGTCTTGTATTGTCCTATAAGGCCGAAGCGGAAGGTGTTACTCCCGACCTATTCATAGATGAACTCATTGCAAGAGTACCAGTACCTTAAATGACACCTGATAAGATGATATATAAGCCATTACAAAGAAGTGGGGAACAATGTGTCTCTGTTTCCTTAAATGAATTATTGCAGCTTTCTTTTTTCGCCAAAAAGTTTTCATTTAAAGCTTTGCGGGCTAAAAGCCCTTTAGCTGGTCAACGTAACTCTCGTCTTTTGGCTAGGGGTATGGAGTTTGCCGAGAGCCGGCGTTATCTAGCTGGAGATGATATCCGCAATATCGATTGGCGCGTGACTGCACGCACGGGAAGAACGCACACTAAATTATTTTCAGCTGAAAGAGAAAGGCCAGTATTATTGGGTGTAGATATGCGCTCTTCAATGTTTTTTGCCACAAATGGGGTCTTTAAGTCTATTCAAGCGACTCTGATGATGGGGTATACGGCATGGAATGCTTCTCAATCAGGGGATAGATTGGGTGGGGTTATTTTTGACGATAAGGCTGTTCAAGAATACCGGCCGGCTCTTGGTAAGCGCGGCGTCCTGCCTTTTCTAAACGGTTTAGCCGCACACACCGCTCTACCTCATAAAGTCAAAAATAATAACTCATTGGCAGCTAGTTCTATGATGGATAGAGCCATTGCGAGCCTTGGACAAATAGCTACACCGGGAAGTTTAGTCTTTCTTATCAGCGATTTTCGCAATTTTTCCCCATATGCATATAACTTACTGCTAAAGATATTAAGTACAAGTGATTTATATTTATGTTTAGTTTATGACCCCATTGAGGCTGCTTTACCAAAAAATGGGTATTATCATTTCACTGATGGCATTAGCGACCATCATATAAACACCTACGATAAATCCAATGTTGAAAAATATGCACAGCAGTTTTTGGAGCGTAGAAAAAAGGTGGAGCTATTAGCGCAACAGCCTCGCGTGCGGTTTTTCGAATGCCGTACCAATGAGGATTGCTTTGAAGTTTTAATGAAAAATTTTGGATCTTAATACTATGGAACTTCCTCTAAGAGATATTCACCTATCTGATCCGATTTCTTGGTGGCCGCTTGCTTTGGGTTGGTGGATTCTATTTGCAACGATTGCATTGCTCCTAAGTTTGATTGTACTTTGCATAAAAAAATATACAAAGCCGACCTTGAAAAAAGAGGCTGAAAAGCTTTTGAATCAAATCGAAAAATCGTTTCACGAACAGGGAGATGCGGGACAATGTGTGTCTGCATTATCCTCTTTGCTGCGCAGAATCTCTCTTTCTATAGATACAACAACTCATTATGCCGGTTTGACTGGAGATGTCTGGTTGCAAGTTTTAGATAGTCGCTTAAAAGAGCCAGAATTTAGTCAAGGGATTGGACGCATCCTCCTCCATGCCCCCTATCAGCCTTATAATGATATTAAGGCAACTTCAGATTTGATAATATTGTGCCGAAAGTGGGTAAATAGCTTATGATTGAATTCTTATGGCCATATATGTTTTTACTTATCCCTCTGCCTTTGGTCATTTATAAGCTTCTTCCTGTAAGCGCACATCGTAAAACTTCAGCTTTGATGATGTCAGACCTTACTGATGTGGGTCATTTTCAAAATTCTTCGGCTTTTGGTTTTTCAAAAATTAAATTGTTTTTAATGTCATTGGTGTGGCTAACACTTTTGGCCTCAGCAGCACGGCCCCAATTCAATGGGCCCCCAGTAGAGATCCCGCAAAGTGGCAGAGATCTAATGCTGGCTGTAGATTTATCGGGAAGTATGCAGTTTCAAGATTTTGAAATTAAGGGAAAGTATACGGATCGATTGACTGCTTTAAAGTTGATTGCCGGAGACTTTATAGATCGACGAAAGGGGGATCGCATCGGATTGATTTTATTCGGTAGCAATGCCTATCTTCAAACGCCGCTGACTTTTGACACAGTCACAGTTAAGCAGTTTTTGATGGAAGCTGAAGTGGGCCTTGCAGGAAAAGAAACTGCGATTGGCGATGCGATTGGCTTAGCTGTAAAACAATTGCGAGATACCCCGCAAGCTAGTCGCGTGCTAATTTTATTGACAGATGGCAATAATAATGCAGGGGAGTTGACTCCTGAAAAGGCCGCTGAAATTGCTTCAAGATCAAATCTTAAGATTCATACGGTTGCCATTGGGGCTAAGAGTATGGTCGTGCAAACAGTTTTTGGACCGCAGATGATGAATCCTTCGGCAGATATCGACGAAAAAGCCTTGAAAGCTGTCGCAGAAATCACCGGTGGGAAATATTTTCGCGCTTACAATACCCAAGAGCTTGTCCATATTTATCAAGAGATCGATCAATTAGAACCCACAGAACAGTCCAAGCAACATTTTCGTCCTACCGACGAGGTCTATTATTGGCCGCTATTATTTGCTTTAATATTCACAGCCTTGGGCATACTCTTTGCAAGTCTGAAAGGGGAGATGCTATGAGTGAAATTCATTTTTTACGTCCTTATTTCCTTTTCTTAATTATTCCTGCATTTCTCCTGATACTATTTCAAATGCTTAGATACCGCCAATCTGCAGGTCCTTGGCAAGATATTTGCTCAAAGGATCTTTTGCCTTATGTGCTAGCAAAAAATGAAAAGCGCTCTTATTTTCCCTGCCTACTTAGTGCATTAACCATGCTCTTACTCATTACAGCTATGAGCGGCCCAGCATGGCAACAGATTTCCCAGCCTTTGGTTAAGCAAAAGACCGGGATTGTCATCGCTCTTGATCTTTCACCTGTGATGGATGCACAAGATTTAAAACCTTCACGATTGCAACGAGCGATTTATAAAATTAATGATCTTTTAGAAATGCATCAGGATGGACAAATTGCTTTAATAGCATTTTCTGCAGATCCTTTTGTTGTCACGCCTTTAACTGATGATATCGCTACGATTAAAAATTTACTCCCTGCTTTAGAAACAAAAATTATGCCTTCTTCCGGTCATCGCGTGAGCCTTGCGATAAGTAAAGCAAGCAATTTATTGAAACAATCTGGAATCAACAACGGATCCATATTATTAATGACATCTGAATTATCGCAAAAAGAATTGGATGCTTCTGTATCGATGGCAAAAGATCATGGATCTCATATCTCTGTGCTCGGTGTGGGTACTGATGATACAGCCCCTATTCCGCAGGCAGGAGGGGGGTTTGTCAAGAACGATGAAGGGGCTTTAGTTATGGCTACTTTCTCTAGAAATAATCTAAATGCGCTTGCGCAGTCGACAGGGGGGGCATTTGCAGCTATTACTGTAGATGATCAAGACTTGCGTCAACTATCAAATATTACATCTGGAAAGACCTCTTCTAGCACACAAGAAGAGACAGACGTCCACCAGAATAAATGGCACGATCAAGGTTATCTATTGGTTATGTTAGCATTGCCTTTTGCTTCACTTGCTTTTCGTAAAGGGGTTTTGCTGCTTTTGTTTTTTCTTATGCCGCATAGGGTACAAGCGATCTCTTTTGATGATTTGTGGAAAACAAAAGATCAGCAAGCGCAAGAATTGTTCCAGCAAGAAAAATATGCCGAAGCAAATGAGTTATTCCAAAATCAAGAATGGCAAGGAATATGCAGTTATAAATTAGGTGATTATGAAACTGCAGCAAACCTGTTTCAAGAGAATGCGACAGTTGAAGGTCTTTTTAATTATGGAACGGCCAAAGCAAAGCTAGGAGATTTTGATGCAGCTTTGGAAGCTTATGATAAGGCTTTACAGCTGCAACCAGAACACGAAGATGCACTATATAATAAAAATTTAATTGATGAATTTCTTAAGAAAAATCAAAATCAAAACAATGACAATAATCAAGACAAAGACAATAATAAGGATAAATCCAAATCAGATAAGAAAGACAAAAATAATCAGTCGCAAAACGAAAATCCGAAAAATCAACAAAATAAAGATAAGCAAACGGATGACCCAAATCAGAGTCAACCACAAGATGGGGAAGAAGGGCAAGATCAAGAGCAGCAACAGGATCAAAATTCCGATGGTGATTCATCAGAGGAAAAAGCAAAATCTGAAAAAAATGACACACTTGATTTGGATACTCATGATCAACGAGAAGGTAATGACCAGAAAAATGATGAGGAGTTAAGTCAAGAATATCGAGATCAGATTGAAAAAGAAATGCAAAAAGAGGAAGCTCGCTTATCAGAGAATGAAATGCAGAAGGCCGCTCAGGAATTAAAGGATGAAATCAAAAATGATCCTCAGCGCCATATCGATGAATGCTGGCTCAAACGCATTCAGGATGATCCCGCCGGTTTATTAAGACGTAAATTTCTTCAACAATATCGACAGCAACAAAAAGCCAAGTGATTTATGAATAATCCTATTGCCATTTTTATTTTCTTATTATGCGGAGTTCTTTCATGTGCCTTTGCTGATGGTATTTCGGTGCATCTAAGTCAAAGAAAAGTGGGACTCAATGACTCATTTTCAGTTACTTTTTCATCTCCACATAGTATCAAAGAGGTTCCTAATTTCCTCCCTCTTCATGAGGATTTTGATGTGGTTTCAAATAGTCAAGAAAGTAATATATCGATTATCAATGGACAAATCTCTCAGGAAACCCGTTGGAATGTGGTTTTAATAGGCAAACGGGAAGGTAACTTGATCATACCCGAGATTCGATTCGGTGAATACAGTTCCGCTCCTCAAGCTATCGAAATCACAAGCCCTTTGGCTGTCAAACAAGACGATGCTATTTTCATGGAAACAGAGCTGTCCCCAAAAGATTCTGTTTATGAGCATTCTTTATTGACCTATACAGTGCGTTTATATTGTTCAGTAAAAATGGCCCAAGCCACATTGACTGATATAAATCTTAATGATAAGGATGCAATTGTACAGCGTTTAGGTAATGATATTGAATACGATCACTATCACCAAAATGGCAAACATTATCGCGTTTACGAAAGAAAATACATCATATTCCCTCAGCATGCCGGTGAACTTGTTGTTTCTCCTTTAGTTTTTGAAGGAACGATCATAAGCTCGGGAAGCCACTTTTTTGATATGAAAACTAAAATTAAGAGGTTGCATTCTGATAAGCAGGTGATTGCCGTAAAACCTATTCCAGCCCCATTCCAGAAAAATAATTGGCTTGCGGCTAATGATGTTAAATTAACAGAAGATTGGTCTGTGGATCCTAATAAAGCTATACTTGGTGAACCGATAACGTGGACTTTAAAGCTCTCTGCAGATGGTTGCTTAGGTGATCACATTCCAGATATTAATATTGATTTTCCCAATCACTTAAAATATTACATGGATAAAGCCGAAATTTCCAATCAAAACAATGCCAATGGTCTTATGGGTACAAAACAAATCAAGGTAGCGCTCATTCCCACAAAATCTGGTAAAATTGAGCTGCCCAAAATATCTGTCTCCTGGTGGGATTTAAAGGCTGAAAAGGTTCGCCAAGTTGATTTGCCAGCACGAACAATCAATATCCAGGAAAATAATATTGCCATGAATTCTTCTTCAGAAGGAATTTCCACTGATATTTCAACATCATCTCCATTAGAGAATTCGAAAACAATATTTAAAGAAAATGCCATGTGGATTTGGTGGACATTAGGTTTAGCTTCACTTTTGCTGATTGGATTATTTTCAGTATTATTTTGTGTGCGTCGAACGAAGGCAGCTAAGCCTGATTCATTAAAAGGATTAAGAAACGATTTGAAACGGGCTTGTCAAGAGGGGAATGCTAAGCAAGCGGAAACATCACTGATGATCTGGTTTTCAATAAAATATCCTGAATGCAAAAGTTTAAATCTTTTAGCTATCAATTTATTTGTTGATGAGGATTTGCAGGCGGCTATTCAAGAACTTTACAAGTCAATATATGGTAAAAACACTGTGTGGCATGGAGAGCGTTTATGGAAAGCTTTTTACTCCCACAAATTTCATAATAAAACAAATTCAAAAAAAGAAAAAAAACTTTTAATTAAGCTTTATCCTTGATTCCCTATATCACCTATAAATTACTGATAACCAACTTTGGTTCTCGATGCCTCCGCGTTTCTTCCAGTCTCTGCGTTTCCCCTTAGCCTCTAAAAAGTATAAAAAGCTACCCTAAGAAATCCCGCCCCCAATTCTTCCCAAGAACCAGTAATTTTGACCTAATTCTTCCTGAACCATTTCTAATGAACCATTTCTTATTGACTTTAATAAAAATTTAGTTTAAAGTTTTATTTAATTGTATTATTAAAACATGGATTTAATATGAAAATATTAGCAGCTTTCAGAAATTATTTTAATAGTATTTACGAATTTTCACATCCAAAAAATAATGATGACAAAGTTATTGCTTTATCAGCGTTTAAAATAAAATCATGTTCTATAATTCACAATTTTCAAAGTGTGACAACCAATAATTCGTCCTCCCTTCAAGGTCGTTTCAGTAAACTAGAAGACTTTTCAAAAGCAGATATACAAATTAATAATAAAACGAAAACAATATTAAATGATGATTCACCTTTAACGGTTACAAAGACTGATTTGCCAAAATTAACAAATGTTGAACTCTCAGCCGTATTGAAAGCTTACAGTCAGACTTATATGCCTCATGCCAATCAAAAAAATTTATTGGAGTACGGCAAATCGAGGGATTATAAAAGGCATGCTCAATCAGCTCGCATCTACTATAATGCGAATCAACTGGCTGAGGAAGATGCCCTGAAGGTGATTTTTCAACGAGAGCCTACAAACATAGCTATGGGGCCAAATCAGTACAATATAAAGAATTTAGAAGGGTTATTTGGTTACAGTACGGGTGTGTTTAACGACATAGATGCAAAAAAACTTGATGGATCTTCTTATAAAGAACTTCCCAACACCGCATGCGTTTATTCTGAAACTTATCTATGGAATCCTCCAGGAGGAAAAAACAAAATTGAAGTGGCTTGCCTTTCTTTACCAGCCCCAGCTTTGGATAGTGTAAATCAACCACACTATTCATACTATATGCACAGCGGTAAATTAGATGCAAAAAAATATGAACAAGAAATTAATTTTTTATTCCAAACTATAGAAAAAGTAAGTAGAGATAATTTAACTGCGGCTTTTGGTGGCAAAGGTGTTAAAAGGCTCATACTTTCTAGATTTGGTCAAGGTGCATTTTTAGGAGCTTTATCAGCAAATGATCGAGACTTAGCGCGCAATACTTACAAGCAACAGATGGCTATCTTCCTAGATAGAACTAAAGATTTAGAGTTAGAAATCCTAATGAGTGAATATGTTCATCCTGGAGATGATGTCTGGCATAATAAAATGCTCATTGGAGATATTATTAAGACAGCTCAAGAAGGTGATCTAATTATTAATGCCTGGGATCCGCATAGTGCTCCAGGAAATGGAAATGATGCTGATCATTCCTTTGATGGTGCCATGGGAAAAGGGACAGGCATTCTTTTAACGCAAACCAGTTGGTTAAATAAGGTATTAAGAAACTCAAACTCTTTAGTTGCTCTTAAATAAATTTATTTATATGTCAATTTTCTTTTAAATCGGTCCATTGTTTTACCTAATCCGTTCATACCATCCATAAAGTCTATTCACTTTATATAACTTCTAATCAAATATCTCCGTAACTTTCAAACGCCCTTATAAAATATTTCATCTTTATAAAATATTAATATTTTTTTGATATAGTTTTATTTATATTATATAATTGTATAATTTTAGGAACAATTTATGCATGCACCTCATTC
>JACDGH010000251.1 GCA_013815395.1 Parachlamydiaceae bacterium | reverse complement strand
GACAGGGCGTGGACCATAACTTGAGGATTGGATGACTTCATTGAAAATATAAAATCGTGGTAGTCATTTTTTTGACACACCCTAGCAAATTCCAAGGCTGATTCCAACATCCCCTGAGGGGTATCTCCATAGCGATTCATAATGCGGTCGGAAAGAGATCCATGGTTTGAGCCAATTCGCATCGAGCGTTTAAGACGTTTGCACTTTTCGATAAGTGGAGTAAATTTTTCCTCAATCTTTTCTAATTCTTCTGCATAAGAAGCATTATCATATTCGATAATTTTAAAAGAAGCGCGTTTATCAACAAAATTGCCTGGATTAATTCGCACTTTATCGACAAAGTCCACCACGCGCATAGCAGCCGGAGGATAAAAATGAATATCGGCTACAAGCGGAATTGTATACCCTTTCAAAATCAAAATATTTTTAATTTGCTCACAAGCATCGGCTTCACGTATGCCTTGTACTGTTATGCGAACGATCTCACAACCGGAATCGGCTAATTTCATGATTTGATCTGCAGTCTCGTCCACGTTACGCGTATTTGAAGTAGTCATCGATTGAATACGAATGGGGTTTGATCCACCAACTCCAACATTGCCGACCATGACTTCCCGAGTAGCTCTTCTCTTAGTTTGATTAATTGAATTATAGTACTGCATACACCTCAGGTATTAAGTGATATATTAAATGCTGCATCAATGACGAGTTGATTTATTCTATCAGTTTTCATTTCATTTTTACAGTTTTTTCATCAGCATCATTTTCTCAGTATTTAATTATACCCAAAAGCAAGCATAAACACTCACACAATAAACAAGTAAATATTACTTGAAAATATTGTAGGGGTAGTATAAAGTATGAGTAATTAGTTCATTTAGGGATAATTATGAATTCCATTAATAATAATCATACAATAAATCTTTTCGAGCAATCATTTAAAGGCCCCTCTGTACAGTTACTAGATTCAATAAAGCGTATTCAGTACAACAGTTCCTATTGGTACTCTATTTTTCATCGCAAAGAAAAGCAGAAACTCAACCAAGAAATGTGGCAAGCTGTGAGCTCTTTTTTTCAGCTCCGCTATCAAATAGATGATCAGCAACATTTTCTCCGTATATGGAAAGAAATTGGTCAAAAAGAATGGTCAATTAAATTTCCTTTAACTGCAGATCGGTTTCACGCCATTGATGCAGCATTTAAAAAACTGCTTGTTTATTATGGTCCTGGGATAGCCAAGCTCCCTAGCAGCACTAAACACATTAATTCATCGGTCCAACAAATTGTTAATATCCTATTACATGGTGGCTCCCTTTCCAAAGAACTTATTCGCATCCCTTTATTACAAGCAATTTTAGTCAAACATGATCCTCTTTTTTTAAAACAATTTCGTGACGAACTTCAACTTGAATTAAACCATTTAGCTGATAACCCTCCTAAAAATGCTCAAGAAGAAATTTTATGGCGCCAGTTTCTCGGATACATTATAGCTATTCTTCCTTTTAGCTATCCCTTTGAAGGAGAAAAAATGAAAATCCCTTTGCTGGAAGAGAATGGAGCTTGTCGACTAGTAGAATACAGTATTAATATTATTGAATTTTCCCCAAATAACACATCCTCACCAATGTCAGCGATTGGCTTTGCACCCATTATCGACACTCTAGCCCCACCTATTTTATCATATCTGGGTACGACATTTCCTGCCGGAAATGGTTTTACAACTACAATTAAAGCTGACTTTACCCCAAAAATGGCTGTTGGTGAAGAAGCTTATGCTCAAGCTAAAGAAAAAATTGCCTTTTGGTTTAAAAATAAGACAAATGTCCACCTTGTTGGCGTAAGCCTAGGTGGTGCGATGGCTTTTCACACTATTAGAGATCATTACAAAAGCTTATCGCGTACAGATATTTACAACCCTCCTGGATTGTATGCGCACTGCTGGAAAGGTCAATCTTATAACGATGGTTGCCCCATCAATATTTATCGTCAACCTGGCGATATTGTTTCTAAAATGGGCTTTTGGCCTGAAGGCAGTAAAGTAAAAATTTTTAATATAATTCCTCATCAAAATGGGATAGCAGAAGTGATGCCTCGTTCGCATATTCAAGCTTTTAGTGGATGCCAAAAAGTAACTTTTCTGCAAAGCGACCCTGCAACTGAAAATAAAAGCTTCTCACGCAAAGCTCTTGTTTTAATGCATCGCTATTTTGGTCCATACCTATTTTATTATCCGACTTGTTTCTTATCCTATGGTTATAGGAAGGTCTGTGCAGTGCAAAAATACAGTAAAATTTTGTTTAATATCCAAAAAAAATAATAGGATCTAAAACTATAAATAATCGTTTTTATGGCCGGATTTTCTGATGTGCATATTCACATAGAGAGTTCTATGCTTATTCCTTCAGAATTCGCTCGTTTAGCAGTAGCACTTTGAGATAGGTGCTGGCAGCACAGTGGCAGCATAGTTTTCCAAGCTCCCGTGAATAACTTGGCATGTCCCTTTATCTATTTATATTTTTCACTGGAAAGAGAAATATCTGATCTGTAAAATCTGATTTAATAATATTAAGCTCCTCTCAAGTAACATTAAAAAAATATTTTTTAATATTTTTCGTGTTATGAATCACCACTTAACAACCTATTATGATTATGCTAACTCTTACTAAACAAAAAAAAGATTCAACTTCTAATTTAAGTGTTGAACAGAAAAATTTCAATCGACTTAGAAAGAGAGTCGAAAAGCTCCATTTGCTTATTAAAAGCACACAGGAAGAGCTTGATGAATGCCTTTCCTTTTATTATAAGGTCCTTATACCTGAACAGCAAAATCTTTTCATTTATCTCACCGAAAGCACAAAACTTATATATATTCACTATAAAACCTTACCTACGCTTACTAAAAAAGACAAGAAAATCCTTAAAGAGATTCTGTCGCATAAAGTTCGTGAAATACTTTCAAAGAAATCACCTTGTGAAGCCGATCCTGAAGTTTGTGCCATCTTTAAGGACATTGTGGGTGTGGACTTTCAAGAATTAGCTCTTTTAGAAATGAATAATTTTAAGAAAAATATAGAAGAAAAATTCAAAAAAGAAGGAGTGGATATCGATCTTTCCAACATCGATGATAACCACTATGAATTTGAAATAAGATCTAAAATTTCTGAAGCTCTTAGTGAATTTCGCGAAAAAATGGAAGAGCAACAATCAAAATCGCAGCCAAAACAAAAAAGTAAGCGTGAATTGGAAAAAGAGAAAAAAGCTCAAGAGTTGGAAAATGTTCAAAAAAAAGGGTTGTCAACGATTTATAAGCAGTTAGCAAAAGTTGTGCATCCCGATCTCGAACAAGATCCTGCAAAAAAGAGTGAAAAGGAAGTGTTGATGAAAAGATTAACACATGCCTATGACAATAACGATTTGCATGCACTTTTAGCTTTAGAGATAGAGTGGATGAACCGTTCTGAAAACGATGTGACAAAGAATGCACAGCAAAGTAATGAACAGTTAAAGATTTTTAACTCTCTCCTAAAAAAACAAACAGAAAGTCTTGAGGAAGAGCTCTCAATGGTTTGTATGAACCCTAAATATTTTTCTATTCAAGATTATTTAATTGATGATTTCTATACCCCAATATTCCAGATGCAAATAGATTTAAGGCAAGCGCAATCGTCATTAAAAGAATATAGAGAAGTGGCTAAAAAACTTTTGAGCAAAGATCCTTTAAAGACGCTTAGAGCTATTTGCGCAGCAGCAATATAACCTCCTGATGATAATGTTTACGGTCTTTATTGAAGAAACACAGCTTAAAGGTGAAAAAAGGATCGACGATTTTTTTGATATTCAAGGAGAAATGCGCGAAGAATTCTTCCTAATTGGAAACAGTATAAAAACTGCTTTAAAAGAGCTTTTCAAACCGGATAAAATAAATTACGCCGCATTAAGC
>JACDGH010000250.1 GCA_013815395.1 Parachlamydiaceae bacterium | reverse complement strand
TCCAGCAAGTATCCTGTGATGCGCTTGCCTTCGGGTGCTGATATGCTGGAAGTGGCAGTGGCAGGACGTTCCAATGTGGGCAAATCTAGCCTATTGAATCATCTTTTCCAGCAAAAGAGTCTTGTAAAAACTTCTTCGGTACCTGGCAAGACACAACTAATCAACTTTTTTAATTTGAACGAAGAGCTTTCTTTTGTGGATTTACCCGGGTATGGCTATGCCAAAGTCCCTGTAAATCTACGTAAGCAATGGGGACCGATGGTCAAGGAATATCTTGAAAATCGTCCTCAATTAAAAGTAATTCTCTTCTTATTCGACATTAGCCGTGTTCCTACAGATGAAGATAGGGCTTTTTTGGATTGGGCCATACATTACAACAAGGCTGTAATTTTAGTGTTAACGAAAGTTGATAAAGTGACACTTAATGAAAGAAATCACAACATGCGTAAAATTTTAGAAGCGTTTAATTGCATGAATCTGCATCATACTCTTTATTCAACAACAAAAAATGTCGGACGCAAAGAATTAATCGCCATGATATGTGATGCATTGAGCGATGAAACTACTGTTGAGACAGCGAAGGATGATGAGTCTAATGAATAACGATCAGTTTGTGTGCATTGATTGTGAGACGACAGGTTTGGATCCCAAGCAGGATCGCATCATCGAAGTAGCAGTCGTCCGTTTTAGCCTTTCAGAAGTATTCGATCAATATGAAAGCTTAGTTGATCCAAATTGTATCATCCCAGAAAGTTCTATCGCTATCCATCATATCTCTCAAGATATGGTCGCGGGAAAGCCTTCGATCGTTGCAGTTTTACCACATCTTTTGCAAATAATTGGTAAACATATTATTGTAGGGCATGGCGTAGGTTTTGATATCGATGTGATTGCAACTGCAGCCGAGCGCGCCGGTATCCCATGTACTTTGCGCCATAACTTATATCTTGATACTCTTCGCATGGCGCGTTTGTATGGAGACAGTCCTACGAATTCGCTTGATCAGTTGCGACGTCACTTTAACGTTGAGAATGAAGGCGCGCACCGGGCTATGAGTGATGTGATTGTGAATATCGAAGTTTTCAAGCACCTTTCAAGGCGCTATAAGACGACGCAGCATATTTTCGATGCCCTATCTCGTCCGGTGCTATTAAAAACAATGCCATTGGGTCCTCATAAAGGGCGACTTCTTAAAGAAGTGCCTGTTGAGTATTTACGTTGGGCGGCAAATAAAGATTTTGATCAAGATTTACTCTTCTCTTTGCGCAGTGAACTTAAAAGACGCAAGAGTGGAAATTTATTTACACAGGCCGGCAATCCTTTCGCCGAGCTGTAAGTTATCAGTACATTTAGAGACAATTATCCGGAGAATGTTGATGCGTAAAGAAGACAAACAAATTATTGCGAAGGGATCCTTTGAAGTTAAAGTAGGCCTGGCAGAGATGCTAAAAGGCGGTGTCATCATGGATGTGACGAATGCCGACCAGGCTAAAATTGCTGAAGATGCTGGCGCTGTGGCTGTTATGGCATTAGAACGCATTCCTTCTGATATACGCGCTCAAGGTGGCATTGCTCGCATGTCGGATCCTGAGCTCATTCAAAAGATCCAGAAAGCCGTCTCCATCCCTGTTATGGCTAAATGCCGTATTGGCCACATTGCAGAAGCTCAAATTCTTGAGGCACTGTTTGTCGATTTTATCGATGAAAGTGAAGTTTTGACACCGGCTGATGAAGAATACCATATTGATAAAAACGAATTTAAGATTCCTTTCGTCTGCGGCTGCCGCGATTTAGGCGAGGCCTTGCGACGCATTGGGGAAGGCGCATCTATGATCCGCACTAAAGGGGAAGCCGGCTCCGGTAATATTGTGGAAGCAGTGCGGCACATGCGCTGTGTGAAGAGAGATATTCGCCGCCTTGCAGCTATGCCTCATGAAGAATTAATGGCGGAAGCTAAGCGCTTAGGCGCTCCTTACCATCTTGTTGAATTAGTAGCAAAAACCGGCAAATTGCCCGTTCCAAATTTCGCTGCAGGAGGTGTTGCGACTCCGGCCGATGCGGCTTTGATGATGCTTTTGGGTGCTGAGAGCGTGTTTGTGGGCTCGGGAATTTTTAAATCTGAAGATCCTGCTGTCCGCGCCAAGGCAATTGTTGCAGCGGTAACTTATTATAATGATCCCGAAATGCTTTCGAAAGTCTCTATGGGGCTTTTAAGCGCTATGCCAGGATTAGATATTCAACAACTCAAAAAAGAAGATCTTCTAGCCTCACGAGGGTGGTAATGCAAGCTTTAGTTATCGGCGTCTTAGCATTGCAAGGGGCTTTTGGCAAGCATGCTGAAATGCTCCGATCTTTAGATGTTAAAGTTATTGAGATCCGCAAGCCCATAGATTTGGTCGATTGTGATGCGTTGGTAATTCCAGGTGGGGAGTCAACGACTATGCTGAAGCAAATGCAGTTCATCGGGTTTGCTCCTCCCTTCTGCGAATTTGCCAAATCCAAACCCGTCTTTGGCACATGCGCCGGATTAATTTTAATGTCGCACGACATTGTGGCCGATGAAATGATACCGTTCAATCTGCTTGATATCACTGTCGAACGCAATGCTTTTGGGCGGCAAGTTGAATCGTTTCAGACCGAAGTGGAGTTCACACCTAAAAAGTCATCGGAAAAAAATACTCAAAAATTGCCCGCCATGTTCATCCGCGCTCCACGCATCCTCCGCACAGGTAGTGAAGTGCAAATATTGGCGACCTATCAAGGTGAGCCCGTTCTCGTTCAACAAGGGCATCATTTAGGTGCCACGTTTCATCCAGAATTAACTTTTAATCCTGCCATTCATGCTCATTTCATAAAAATCTGTAAAAGTAGAGAAGGTGATGACTCGTAAGCTCTTTATTAAAGATCTATTCTTGAAAGATAAGAAAGTCTTGGTGCGGGTGGATTTTAATGTGCCTCTTAATAAAGATGGGCATATCACTGATGATTCACGCATTATCGCAACCCTGCCTTCCATTCGTTACATTCTCGAGCAGGGGGGGGTTCCTGTTCTAATGAGTCATTTAGGGCGTCCTTCAGGTAAACGTGTGGCAGAAATGTCGCTAAAACCCTGTGCTGATCATTTGGGCAAATTGCTAAGTAGAGAAGTACGCATGGCCCCGGATTGTGTGGGCCTTGAGGTCAAAAAAATGGTGAGTGAAGCTAAGTGTGGACAGATTATCATGCTGGAAAATTTACGCTTTCATCCGGCAGAAGAGCATCCTGAGAAGGATCAGAATTTTGCAAAACAGCTAGCCGCACTGGGCGATGTTTATGTTAATGATGCCTTTGGAGCTGCCCATCGCGCACATGCTTCTATTTCTGAAGTGCCACGTCTATTTCCTCGACAAGCTGCAGCAGGTTTTTTAATGGAGAAAGAAATTAAATTCCTCGGCGAAACTCTAATTAATCCAAAACGCCCTTTCTTTGCCATTTTGGGAGGCGCTAAGCTATCTAGCAAGCTGGGAGTCGTTGAAGCCTTGCTTCTTAAAGCCGATGCCCTATTTATTGGAGGCGGAATGGCTTTTACATTTTTTAAAGCGCAAGGCATTCCTATTGGCGATTCAATCCATGAAGATGAATTTTTGGAAAAAGCCAAAGAGCTTTTAGTCGAGGCAAATAAGGATGCTATACGTTTGTTTTTACCTTTAGATTGGATAGTCGCAGATAGTATTTCTCCCGAGGCGGAAACTAAGCTTGTAAAAAGTTCAGCAGGTATTCCCCCTGGTTTTGAGGGCGTCGATATTGGACCAGAAACCATAAAAATATTTAGCCAAGAGTTGCAAAAAGCTGCGACTATTTTATGGAATGGGCCCTTAGGTGTTTTTGAAATTCCGGCATTTGCAAAAGGTACACAGGCAATTGCGAGGGTTTTAGCTGATGTAGAAGCTATCACCATTGTGGGTGGCGGCGACTCAATTGCTGCTGTGCAAGCAGCAGGAT
>JACDGH010000249.1 GCA_013815395.1 Parachlamydiaceae bacterium | reverse complement strand
ACCCATACCTGCGCAGCACTCGCTATGCTCGTTGCGGCTTCACTATGGGCTACATAATGAGAGAAAAATGAGCAAAAAAGATGGGACACTCTAATTAAAAAATCTATGGACACTGTACATCTATCACAATGTCGCAGTTCGTCAATACATTGTCCCCGCCCCCAATTCTTCCCAAGAACCATATTTTTTGCTTCTTCATTCAATCGGCTTCAATAATAATTTATATTTTCAGGATATCTTTATGAAAAATTTTTTAAGACGCTATCAGGAACCCTTATTTCCCTATTCATATCATGAAAAGGAAGTAATTTTTTTGAATAAGATTGACAATGTTCAACTTTCTGGCACCTTAACTTTGCCCAACACCGATGGACCTTATCCAGCTGTAATACTTCTTCATGGTTCAGCCCCATTAGATCGTGATGCGTCAATGTTTGGTCATAAGCTTTTTCTTGTTTGGGCGGATCATTTGACAAGACAAGGAATTGCAGTATTGCGATTCGATAAGAGAAGCGCGGGAAAATCAACTGGGAATTACAATGCCTCTACTTTAGAAGATTTTGCAAATGATGCATTAGCAGGTCTAGAATACTTAGAAACACAAAAAGATATCAATCCTGACAATATTGGTTTGGTAGGTCATAGCGAAGGTGGGATGACTGCTTTGTTGACAGCTACTAAATCCAAAAGCGTATCTTTTATTGTCTTAATGGCTTGCCCTTGTGTGAATTGGGAAGAACTTGTGCTAGCGCAAGAATTGGCATTTCAACGTGTCGATGGCGTACCTAAAGAAACGATGATTATAATTCAGAAATTGCGACAAGGGGTGTTTAATATATTGAAAAATGAAGAAAATCGTGAACGTGCCGAAATTGAGTTGCGTGAATTTCTAACACAAACCTTAAGCAATTTAAGCCCCTCTGAGCGGCAAGTTGCTGAGACATATTATGGCCCATTAGAAAATCAAGTCCATTTTTTTAATTCAGCTTGGTTTCGTTATAATTTTGCTTATGACCCTGCTATCACATTAAAAAAAATACAAGTGCCCTTACTTGCTCTAAATGGAGAGTTAGATTTAGTTGTTTCTCCTAATCTAAATCTTAATCGAATTGAAAAAACACTCAAAGAATTAGGTCATCAAGACCATGAAATTATAGAACTATTAAATCTTAATCATGCCTTTCAAACCTGCAAAACAGGATCAGTAACTGAATGTGAAAAAATCGAAGAAACCACTGCTCCTGAAGCCTTAAAGAAAATTTCGGAGTGGATTTTAGAAAAAACTGATAGAATATAAAATTAGCAATCATTTTTCGGGCAACCTATTTTTTTTAACAGCAAAAAATTAGGTTGCACATTTTGAGGGCTTCTTCTCAATCTTAAGCCAAATAATAAGATGAATTTTTTATGTGTTGTAATATTGAGATCATATAATATTTTTAAAACAATATTAAAAGAAATAATATTCCTATAGCATCGTATCAATGGCAGAATATGACCACAAAAATCACAGGAAGAAAATATTTAATTAGGGGTAGCAGAGGTTCGATTCCACAATTCCAAATAATTACATAAATGATCGATACGCTCTTTGTCGCTGAGATATTCCGGTAAATCTTTGGGAATTTCCTTGATGATGCACTTTTTCACCCCATTAGAAATGGCTAGTTTGAGTTCTCCTAGGAAATGCGGGGGCGCTATCAAAGCTAATTCATCAAATGAAGGACTTGGATTAGTATGAGCTGCTTGAAGGAGATCAGCAATTTGACGCGCAAATACTTTATTTTCATGGACGTGAACACTCACTGCGGGAGAATGAGCGTGGCGTCCCGAACCGACACTATCAAAAGAACGGCCAGGTCGATCGCTATTCACTTCGCTACTTTTGAGACGCCCATTAGGAAAATCAATATGTTGAATTTCAGTGATTTGGCGACCATGTCCTTTTACTTCAAAGATCTTTGCAAAGCCGCTATTAGCAGTGACTATCCACAATGTGCCCATAAATATCCTCCAGTAAAAGGTGATTAAACTTAATTCTATCAAACCACGATTCATCGTTGCCGTCAACCTTCTTTTTTTGTACACTCAAATAAAATTACCTATTTAACAGAAGGATATACCTTGATACAGGAAGACAAACTCAAAAAAGCATTTCAACAAACCTTGCATTTATCTCCCGATTTTGATTTCACCGCATTGGCATTTGCAAAAACAGAGGGATGGGATTCAATCACGCACATGCAATTAGTGGCTGCCATTGAGGAAACTTATGATATTTTCTTAGAAACCCCAGACGTATTAGCCTTGAGTTCATACCCCACAGCCATAGCAATCGTCGAAAAGTACATTGCAAAGAAACAAAAAAAATGAATTTATTTAAATTTGTAGAATATGGCGATAGAGTTGCAATTATCGAAGGGGACATATCAAGAATTATTTCATTCCAAGAACTTGAAAATGCCACCCTTCAATTTGCAAATTCTTTCGAAAAATCAAAATTTCTTTGTTTTTTCTTTATCAGCTCTACAATAGACTGCATGATAGCCTACCTATCGCTGATTAATTTGGGACATACTATAGCATTATTCGAAGCTAACATGCACCCTGAACTTAAAGAACATTTAATCAATCTCTATCATCCTCAATTTGTCATTGATTCGCTTGCACCTCCCACCGACACCCCTTCATACATCAAAGAGCAAGCCTATCAACCATTTCATACTACACTCCCATCTCTTTTTGTTTGGAAATACGCCTTTCCTCATATGTCCCCTGCACTTTATCCCAAGCTCCAGCTTCTCCTCTCTACATCAGGAACGACGGGTAGCCCCAAACTCATCAGATTGAGCTCCACGAATATAATTTCAAACGCTAAATCCATCGTAGAATATCTGCAAATTAGCGGTAAGGATCGAGCCATGGCTTCTCTCCCCTTCCACTACTCCTATGGCCTTTCGATTTTACATACACATCTTTTAGTGGGTGCATCCATAGTTTTAACGCAACGCAGCATCATACAGGAACAATTTTGGCAATTGTTTGATCAATTTGCATGCACATCATTGGCAGGAGTACCACACACTTATCAACTCCTTGAACGCCTTGGTTTAGACCAACTGCACTGCCCCTCTTTAAAAACTTTAATGCAGGCTGGAGGAAAAATGTCACCAGCTTTAACGACTAAATATCATTCAATTATGGAAAAGCGTCACGGTAGATTCTTTACGATGTATGGACAAACTGAAGCCACTGCCCGCATTGCTTATTTGCCTCCTGATTATTTACCAGCAAAAGCTGGCGCTATAGGCATTGCCATTCCTCGTGGTAAATTGCATTTATTTAATGGTGAACAGGAAGTGATAGACCCCTTTTGTGAGGGAGAGCTTGTTTACAGTGGGCCAAATGTGATGTTAGGCTATGCAAATACCCCAGATGATTTAGCCTTAGGCGATCAATTGAATGGAGAGCTAAGAACAGGTGATTTAGGATATTTTGATAATGAGGGAATTTATTATATAACCGCACGCTTGAAGCGTTTTTCTAAAGTGTATGGATTGAGGATAAATTTGGATGATATTGAACAAGCCGCAAGCAAATTTGGGCATATTATAGCCACAAGTAACGATAATGTAATAAAATTGTATTATGAAAAAAATATTATCATTAATATTACAGCCTGCATTACATCTTTAGCTGCCAAATATCATTTGTCTCAATCTACCTTTGAATGCATTGGATTAAATAGATTCCCTTTGACTGCTTCTGGTAAAATCGATTACACAAAGTTATAAAATCAGCCGCACGAACGTCAAGAATTCACCTTTTTCCTCTGGAAAAGCTTATCAGAGACTTTAGCACCACAAGGCTTAGGAAATTTCCAGTACAAACTCCTATCAAAATTGCCGATTGGTTTATTCCTCAGGACGCTCCCTCAAGTGAAGCGAAAATTCATTCAAAAATTACGGGATGGGTGTTGCTCTAGTAGGATCTAGGCCCTTG
>JACDGH010000017.1 GCA_013815395.1 Parachlamydiaceae bacterium | reverse complement strand
CCCTTTAACATTACCTATTACTTTGATTTTCAAAGGATCGTAACCTTGAGGCACAATGATTTTTTCGCCTTCATTTTGTTCCATCACGGGACGGATGGTAACAAGCTCTTCAAGACTTTTGCCGCAATCCTCATGGATTTTTCTAACAGCCGCCCCTACTTGTGCATCTTCAAAGCTGGAAATATCTTCTTTCAAAAAATCGATCAAGCGCGAAGATTGTTGCAATAGATGGAGTAGCCGTAAATGAGAAGGCTGTTCACCGGATTCTTGCGCCTTTGATTCGATACTTTTACCAGAAACAAATACCTCAGCTTTTTCCGGATCTTTCAAGGCCTTAAAAAAAGCTTTAAATGCTAATACCAAACCCATAACGTCCCCTATTGTGCTATTTCTGGAATCATATATTCTATTGGCAATTCAAATGGCTTATAAATCCCAGCCATCACACCAGTCTGCACGAGAATTTCAAGACAAAGTGCACAGAAGAAAAAAGTAAAAATAAGGGCTAATAATGGCTTACCTCCGGGAACGGTAAAGCCACCCTCCTTACCCATTTTTAAATAATAACGACCTAGCCATACCATAAGCACTGGTATAAGTCCATTTAATATAGTATCTCCAAAACCACCCGACGTTTCTAGAGCTACTAAAAAGACTCTCTCAAATTGAGTGGCAAAAACAATTGTGGGTACAATGATAAGCAATCCCAAAATTAGTTTACCGTTACCAGCTTTCTTAATTTTTAAGCCATCGGAGAGGAAGTCAAATAGTCCTAATGCTATCCCCAAAAAAGAGGTGACAATAGCAAAGAAAGCAAAATACTCAGCAATCACACATAGCATACTACCCTGCACATGCTCGCGTAAGAATTGCGTAGCAGGCTCACCTCTTGCCAATGCTTCAGATAGACCATTCGATCCTTCGATAGGCACAATGCCCAAAATTAACCACTGCCATATGGCATAAATCACAAAGGCTGTAATAGTGCCACCTAAAACTGCTATCCTCAGTGCTTTGGCGTTCCTTTTAAGATAGGGTGTCAAACTAGGCACCATAGTCTGAAAGCTAAATGCGGTTAAGAGTAGAGGCACCGACATCAAAGAGCCTGACCACTGGCGATGTTTTAAAAGCTCTAATTTAGTTTCTGGAAGTCCTATACCAATTAATCCAAGATAAGCGCCAACCATAGCCATAAACAAAACGGCATTAACGCGGCCTACAACTCGGCTTCCTAAATAAATGATAGCTCCAAACACAAAAATAAAAAGAACGGATCCGATTTCTTTAGAGATCAGGATGCCAAAATAATCCCTTACTGCCGTAGATACTTGCACTCCCCCACCTGCAGTGTAAGCAACTAATGATGCATAGCAAATAAAAAGATACAGGCACCAACTTACAATCTTCCCGGGTGTTCCCAAAATGCGTGAAGTCATGCTTATCAGATGCACTCCTTCTTCCATCCACATGCTCACTTCCAACAGCAACAAAGCGGTGGTCGTCATGGCTAGCCAACATACAATCATTATTAAAATCGAGGGCATAAATCCACTCAACCCTGTAGCAACGGGGAGAGCAAGCATTCCACCCCCTATACATGTCCCTGCAACAAGAAACATTGCAGACACTATGCTGCCTTTACGCACTACCGGTTGATTTTCCACTAGACCTCCATTAAACCAAAGTTAAATAGAAAATGTTAAAGACTATTGAGAAAAGCATCAAGAAAAAAAAGGCGAATAAGAACATAGGATGCAATTAAATTTGATGACGGATGACTTTATTCAGACTTGTTCTTGAAATATGATTAACGTAATGAACTTGTCGAATCCGTTCATAGGGATGAACTCGATCGTGAAATTTTTTTAAAAGTGCTTCAGTATTAACATCATTTTCTGATGCAATTGCCAAATGAATTACATGACCAAGGCGATCATCGGGCATTGTGAAAATTGACATGTCATTATCATTTTGCAGCAAGAGCCTAACTTCGTCTAAGATTGTATCTAGTCGCGATAAATCGACACTTTCTCCTCCAATTTTCACGAAATTGCCCTTTCTACTCACTGTTTGTATATAATTGTTTTTTAAAACAACGCGATCTTCCGTGGTCAGCCATCCATCGATTTTTGGATCTTGCAAGCGACAGGCCCCCTTAGCTAAATCGAGAATTCCATAATAGGAAAGTAAAGATTCTCCGTAAATTTTCAAATTACTTTCATTATTTAAAGAAATTTTGACATGATCTAGGGGCTGCAATAGTGGAAAGCAGCTATTTTCCCAAGAGTACATTGGCGCCGTAGCAACTTGTGAAGCACATTCAGTTGAACCGTAACTAGGCAAAAGTTTCCATCCCAAATTAATAGCTTGTTCATACACAGTTTCACTTAAGGCTCCTCCTCCAATTACAGCAGCTCTTAAAGATGCAGGAGCATGAATTTTCTCTTTAACTATATCAAAAATCTGCGTCGGAACTAGTGCTGTCAAACTTACCTTGGCCATCACCATTTGCTCAGCAAACTGTTGAGGGTTCCAACGCTCTCCAGAAACTATGTATTTCACAACTTTTTCGCCTTTTAAATAGGCTCTGGCTAATATGGAAAGGCCACCTATATGAAAAGTTGGCAAGGCATTCATCCAGATGTCTGAAGGATGGCTCTCCAAATGGCGGTTTACTGCTGCTGCAGAAATTAAAATTGCTTTTTTAGAAAGAGCGACAAACTTAAAAGTTCCAGAGGAGCCTGAAGTTGACAACCAGATATGTCCGGGCAAGGGAGGTGTAGATTTCAAGACCGCAATGGCAGCCTGACTTTCTTTTAAAGGCATGCGCGGATTAAGTAAAATATGCGATTGCGGAGATTTCCAATTTATTATATCGGATGTTTCCATAGAACCTTCTTCTAGGGGGAATTAAAACATTTGAGAAAGTATTGAATTAAAACATAGAATACTTTGACTTTTCAGTCCACTGCTATAATGCTTTTAAACTAGATGATTCAAAAAACAATTGCCTTTAATCATTAAATTCGTTACATTACAATCTATTATATTTTTAATATATCTTTATCTAAACATTTGAAAAAGGAATTTAGAATGAATAATTATAATACTTATGCAGCAAGCGCTTTAAGAATAGGGTGTTTTGCAGCCAACGCCGCTTTATCAGTCGGAACAGGGAATGTCCTGCTTGCTGTTTCAAAAGCCACGGTATTAGGTGGATATTATGTTGTAAGCCGCTTATCGACTTCTTGGCTAGGAAATAAAGTTGTATCCAAATTGGCTGAAGTAACAGGAGCAGCAAACACAGAACAAAATAGAAATCGTGCGTTGGCCATTTCTACAGTTCTAAATGTTGCTTTATTTATTCCTTCTGTAATGATCGCTTGTAAACTAGCCGCATTTAGTGGGATAGCCTTGACATTCTGTGCTACTTTTGATTTAGCTTTTAATGCAGCTATCTCTTCACTTATAGCAAAAATGTTAATGACTTGGATGCTTGATGGTAAATTCTTAAATGATGTTCTTCCAACAACTGTAATTGGCGAAACTATTTTAACATCAAAATTTCTTCCAGTTTAAGGTGTTACATCCTCTTCCTGTATTCAGGGACAACATTAATTACCAGAAAGATGTTTACTAAAATCTTTAAATGTGATAAATTTTTTTATTAAAACAAGGATTCTATTTTAAATAATTAGAAAAAAGGAATTTAGAATGAATAATTATAATACTTATGCAGCAAGTGCTTTAAGAATTGGGTGTTTTGCAGCCAACGCCGCTTTATCAGTTGGATCAGGGAACGCCCTTCTTGCTGTTTCAAAAGCTACGATATTAGGTGGATATTATGTGGTAAGCCGCATATCCACTTCCTGGTTAGGATATAAAGTTGTTTCCAAATTAGCAGAAGTAACGGGAGTTGCAAACACAGAACAAAATAGAAATCGCGCCGCAGCTATTTCTACTGTTCTAAATGTTGCTTTATTTATTCCTTCTGTTATGATCGCTTGTAAACTAGCCGCCTTTAGTGGGGTTGTCCTGACATTCGAGGCTGCCTTCAATCTATCCGTTAATGCAGCAATTTCGTCGACTATATTGCAAGGGTTAATGACTTTCTTCGTTGATAAAAAAGTTATGAAGGATGTGCTTCCAAGGCCGGACATTGCTGTAAATATTTTAAGACCTATACTTTTTCCTGTCTAAAAAAAAGGTGTAATATCCTCTTACAGCTCTCAAGACAATGTTACCGAATACCCTAGGCCTATAGTTGCCCTTAACAGGGCTACAATTTGCCTAGGGTCGTTTAGAGCCGCTCTTCTTAGGCTGACAGAAAATAGAATAGCAATAGAATATTTTGCGTTTAGCGAAGCCCTGGATTGCAAATTTGATTTTCTAGGCACGCGCAAGAACAAGCCAATTTGTACTTTTTATTTATTTACATTAAATTACAATACCAAGAAGCTTGCCTTCTTTTAATAACGGTAAATTTTGTATAACGGTCATACATTGGCAGCTTAAACTCCTCTGGGAGAGAGTCATAATCTTCGGCTGCGCAATCCACATAGACTATACTTTCATCTAAATTTACATCATTAAGTAATTTATCAAAGAGTTTTTTAGAGATTTCTAATACTTTCCATTCATTTTTGGGATCATTTTGTTTTCTTAAGATGAATTCTTTCAAATTAGCGCTATTATATATTGGATAATATCCTTCAGATGTACTTGCTACTAAATAGCTTCTCTCAGGTAAAAAAGGCCTTCGCCTAAAATCATTATTTTGAAAAAATCGTTCAATTACTTCGCTAGAGGAAATTTTTATTGCTGTATTTTCAAAGTCTCCTTTGAGTGGAAAAGGATGAACTCCTGAAGTCATTTTCGCATTTAAAACTAAATGTCTTTTTAAATAAAATAACGTTTCGTTATCTAACGATCGTGGCACAGGTGCAGTTATTGGTGCAGACATATTAATCCTCAATTTTTGGTGAGTTTTTTTGGTTTCTCTTAACTAGTTTCTGGGAAAATTAACATTTTAATAATTTTCTGGGAAGGAGCAAGAATTAGGTAAATAAACGGTACGGACGGAATCTAATACAAAGTGACATATCATCGCTAACTAATTACAGTTTTAATCACACATCTTCGAAAAAGTTTCCCTTCAATCATTAAATTTGATATATTCCATTCTATTATTTCTAACATGGTGCTATTTTAAATAATTAAAAAGGAAAATGAAATGAATAGTTATGATACATGTGCAGCAAGCACACTCAGAATAGGTTGTTTTGCAGCCCACGCAGCTTATATGGCTATACCTGGGTATACCCTTCTTACCGCATCAAAAGCGGCAGTGTTAGGTGGATATTATGTGGTGAGCCGCCTATCGACTTCATGGTTAGGAAATAAAGTTGTTTCCAAATTAGTAGAAATCACAGGAGTAGCAAATACTGAAAAAAATAGAAATCGCGCTTTAGCGATTACTACGATTTTAAATGCCTGTTTATTTCTTCCTTCTGTTTTAATTGCTTGTAAACTAGCTGCATTTAGTGGTGTTGCTGTTTTCACATTTAAGGCTGCTACTGTTCTAGCTTTGAAAGCAGTAGCTACTTCTGTTTTATTAAGAGGTTTAATGTCTTGTGTTTTGGAAAAACGAACCCTGACAGATGTACTTCCAACGGCCCTAATTAGCGAAAATGTTTTATCAGCAAAATATCTTGCTGCCTAATCTAGACATTTAGCTAAATTGGTCAACCATCTAAGGGTTGGCCAATTTAGCTAAACTGGTCAACCATCTAAGGGTTGGCCAGTTAAAAACCTTCTCTGTTATCTCTGTGAGCTCGGGGCAAATTTTTTTAATACCACAGCTTTCTTAATGATCATAGAGAGGGTTTTTAAATTTAAGTCATCACTGATTTAGCAAACCAATGATTAGTAGAAATCCAAATAAAAAATGTATAAGCACACCTAAGGCAAAATAACGGTTTAATATAGCCCCACGCTCCGATAACCAAACGCCATACACAAAAAACAATGCCAGCGGCAGCAAAATCAAAGGCATGAGAGCCGCTTTATGATACCCTAAAAGGAACCATCCAAAGTTTAGAATAAAAGGCACAATTGCCATGAACAGAATTTCGCAGCGGGCAAAAAAACTACCAAACCTTACCGCTAGAGTTAGTTTTTGGACATCCGCATCTTCAAAGATATCACGCAAATTGTTTAAAGCGCTGGATAAAATCGCTAACATTCCCATCTGAACTGCCAATAATATAGAAGCTCCTGATATAAAGCCTGCTTGCACATAAAAAGAGGAAATGACACACACGCCGCCATAGAAGATAAAAATAAAGACTTCGCTAAGCCCTATGTAGCAAATGGGATAGGGACCGCCAGTATAACAATAGCCGCATGCAACCGATATAAGCACTATAGGTAGCATCCACCAACTTGAATGTATTATTAAAGGGATGGAACAGAAAATTGCTAAAGCGAATAGAATCAACCCACCCCTATGCACTTGGGCTTTAGATAAATATCCAGCAGTGATCACTTTAAGATGCCCAACCCTATTAAGGGAATCCCCACCTTTTTCAAAATCAAAAACATCATTGATTAAATTCGTGCCGAAGGTAATAAAGACGGCAACTAACCAAGTAAAAAGTGCTATAGTGATATTGATGTGACCAGTAAAGGAATAGCCTAAAGCTGTACCTGTAAGCACTTGTATTGTAGGAATAGGCAATGTCCTTAAACGGAGCGCCATCATCCATGCCCTAAATGTCATAAATCCTCTTCTTTAAGGAATTAACTAATTGAATTCTTTCCCTGCAAAGGTTAACAAGGCCAGTAGGCTAGTAATATTTCTCACAAACATCAGTAGTAGCGACTCACACTTGAAATCGATCTCGAAGTCCATTAATGAAAAAGTCAAAAAAATGTCAATATAATGTTGAACCAAGATCGTGTCTTCGGTGAGCCGCTGCTATAGATGCTTTGCAACAGAAATTGACCGCTCATCGACGACACGGTCTTGGTTCGCCCATTCTAAGGTAAACGTGGAAATTGAGAAAAATCAGGCTTACGCTTCTCTATAAAAGCTTGCTTGCCCTCTTTTGCTTCTTCGCTCATGTAATAAAGTAAGGTTGCATTGCCGGCCAAATCCAATAAACCAATTTGCCCATCGCAATCAGCATTGAGAGCAGCTTTAAGACAGCGCAATGCCAAGGGAGAATGTTGCAAAATTTCTCTACACCACTTTAAGGTCTCTTGTTCTAAACTTTCCAAAGGCACTACGCAGTTGATCAGCCCCATTTCAAGGGCTTGTGAAGCATCGTATTGACGGCATAGATACCATATTTCTCGGGCTTTTTTTTGTCCAACTATGCGCGCCAAATAACTACTCCCTAGCCCCCCATCAAAAGATCCCACTTTAGGTCCCACTTGTCCAAATTTAGCATTGTCTGCCGCTATAGTAAGATCGCAAACGATATGCAGCACATGGCCGCCGCCAATGGCATAACCTGCCACCATGGCTATAACAGGTTTAGGAAGCGAGCGAATCTGTTTTTGCAAATCAAGAACATTCAGGCGGGGCACCCCATCTTTACCTACATACCCTTCATCTCCGCGTACGCGCTGATCGCCGCCTGAGCAAAAAGCATCATTTCCCTCTCCCGTGAGGATGATTGCACCAATCGAACTATCATTTCGACAGATTTCAAAAGCCGCTTGCATTTCAGTGACGGTTTCGGGACGAAATGCATTGTGCACTTGGGGACGATTGATAGTGATCTTAGCGATCCCATCATCGGTACATTCAAATTTAATGTCCTCATAGCTTTTAACTGTATTCCAAGAAGTTTTAGCTGAATTCATAGCAGATTTCCTTTATATAATATGAGATGGATAGACCATCTCCAAAAATTGAGTTATTTTCAATAAAAATCTTTCAGGGCATTGCCAAGGTACGCGATGGCCTGTTTCAGGGACAACCCAAATTTCAGAAAGGGGATGAAGCAGGTGTAATTTCAGTGCTTGTGTTGCATAAACAACATCCTCGGCCCCGGCAATCCATAAGATTGGCATTGGCAATTCCATTATTTGTTGTTTCAAATCACTTTGTTTCGAAAGTGACCAATTCCTTAAGGCTGCTGCTAAGGCAGCTCTTGAATAATCCTTTTCTTCACGTTTAAAATGAAAAGAATCTTGTTTAAACACTTCCCGATTATTCCATTCAACCATCAATTGGCTCCATGAATCGCTCTCAAAGCGTTGTGCCCATTCTTCATCAATTTGGCCCCGGCTCATTTTTTCAGAAGACTTCAATCCCAAATGCGCAGAGACAATCACAGCGGAAGTCCACAAATGAGGATTAGATATCAGCGCATGCAGTGCAAGCCTGCCACCCAAAGAATATCCTATTAATACTTGCTCATCTGCTTTTGCTTTTCTTGAATTGAATTGTTTTGCCCATTGCCACATATCCAGAATATTCTCCGCAAACAGATCTTCTGATTGCAACTTATCTTGCAAAATATGACCTTGAAAAAGGTCTTTCCAATCGCTTGACTTGCCTAAAAAACCGTGCAGAGCTGTTAATATCATAGCACTCCTTTAGAATACGGATTCAATTTGAGACCGTGCGCAGGCTAAGTGTGCTTGCTTCATGCATCCCATTTTATCCCAAAATCGCTTTGTTGAGGCATCATCGGGTATAATTTCGATTAATTGACGTTTTGCATTTTCTAAAGCTTTGAGTCCATTTCCCCAGCATTCATAAGATAACCCCCACATTTTAGCTAAAGGCTCGAAAGAGAGACCATGGCTATTAAGCATTTCAGGATGGAAAAACATTCTTTCAAAAATTTTTCCGCCCCCGTTATTGATAACTGCAACTGAAACATTAGGCGCCTCTACAAAAGGCAATGCCCAGAATCCTGCCATGTCATATAAAGTGGTCAAATCACCTAAAATTGCCCAATTATCTCTATCAGATTGACATAGCCCTAAAAATGTGGCAATTTGTCCATCAATTCCATTCAAACCCCTACTAGCTGTCACTTGTAACCCCCTCTCTTGAATTCCTGCAGATAAGTCCCATTCACGTATAGGCAAACTATTTCCTAAGTATACGTGACTGTTTTTAGGCATCGCATTAGCAAGAGCATGTATAAGCGAAGGTTCAGCCAAGGGTTCTTCTTTATATAGGTCTTGTAATTTCTTAAAGAATTTATCATCATTTTTTAACCATTCTTCAGCATTTTTTAAATCAAAAGAACGAATCGGCTGGTATTTTTGAAGAAATTTTTCAATGTCTGCACAACCCACATTGCTATTCCAACTCAATCCAGAAAAAGACAATTCACTTAAGGAACATACTTTGATTTTATTATTTAAGTTTTCGATATCGCGCCAGATTCGATTTGTAGGTATGCCTCCAATCCGCAATACCCCATCGATGGCATAATCAGAACTTTCAGCAAACTCTAGCATGCTCTCTGTATTTTTAATCCGAAGTACTTGCAAAGAGGGATTTTCCCTTAGTCCTGAAACCCCTTCAAGGTAAACAGGCGCATTAAGTTTTAACAATAACTCTGTAACCTGTGCTTTGGCATGGTTTGGCAAGGTACTAACGATCACTAAAGGACGTTCGATCTGCGATAAAAAATGGTCAATGATATTGGCAATTTGATTTTGATCAAACTGCCTTTTATGAGTTTGTAATTGCACAGTATTCATCTCTAAAGGCTTACCTGAATAGGCAAGCTCTCCTTGTGGCTCCTCTAAGCATACATTTATGTGAGCCGGTAATTGTTGTGTCCACTTGCTTAAATCACATCCTTGATGATCATCAATATCTACGCAAAATTGAACGTAGGGCCCAAACAAGTTAACTTGCTCGGCTGTCTGGGGTGCACCGCTGCCGCGAAAACGAAGGGGACGATCAGCAGTAATGAGCAATAATGGCACTCCTGAATAATAAGCTTCCATTGCAGCAGGAAGCAACTCTCCTGCTGCGGTCCCTGAGGTCACAATAACAGCTACTGGCCTTCGTTTTCGACGACTTAATCCCAACGCAAAAAATGCCGCAGAGCGTTCTTCTGGCCAGTAATAAGTCTTTATTCTTTGTTTACAACGCAAAACTTCAATAAAGGAAGCATTGCGCCCTGCTGGGCATACTACAAATTCTGTCACGCCACAATTCAAGGCCGACTGCAAAACGTTGCATGTAATAGATGCATTCATATTAGTCTCAACATTTCTTTAATTGCTTTTAATTTTAAATTAATTTCTTTCCATTCGCTATCCATTTGACTAGTCGCTACTATCCCGCAGCCAGCACCAATCAGCATTCCTGCCTGATCCCACTGAACATTTCGAATAGCTACATAACAAGCAGTTACACCATCTTCCTTTAAATAAGCCACAGGCGCGCCGAAGCGCCGCCTATTAATGTGCTGTTGATATGACTCAAGCCAGCGCATACCTGCTAAGCGCGGAAATGCTCCAAGAGCGGGGGTTGGGTGTAAAGCGCTTACAATTTTATCGAAATTAAGTGCACTATGCAACTCAACTGAAATAGATGTTATCAAATGGTTAAGAGTTGGTAAGGAGAGAATTTGTCTTTCTCCAATATGCACCGTGCCGAAGTTTTTCAATGCATTATTGATTCCTTGAACAACCCATTGATGCTCTTTTGCCTCTTTAGGATCCTTAAAAAACTGTTGAATATCAACTTCCTTTCCACATGTCCCTGCACAAGCCATGGTTTCGAGCTGCCGCCCCTCTTTGGATCGAAATAATATCTCTGGTGTCAGCCCAAGCATCCCTTCAGTTTGATCCCAAAAACCATATAAATATGCAGGATGCTTGCTCATATATTTTAGTGAATTACATATTGATTGGATAAGTTGAGAAGCTGTCATGGAAGAGGTTGAAGTTTCGAATATAAAAGGCACGGCCTTAACAAGTTCGCCTGCAGTCATTTTTTGCTTTAGATCATTAAAAGTTCGACAGAACAATGGATTAAAATTATTTTCCCATGTGTATGATCTGGAAGAATGACTTAAAGTTGCTTCTAAAGTTGTTTCTTCTGCACACAAAAGCCGCAATAAGTTTTCAGCCTCAATTTCTTGTGTATTTTCATATTGAAACCAAGGGTACTTTTCTTTCAAAAAAAAATCGGGGAAATAAAATGAACTTCTTTGGCTAGCTTCTTTTGCTGAAGCAAAGTGGCTACGCTCTCCCCATCCCAGCAACAAACGACCTGGAGAAAGGGAAATTATTGCCCCATTAATTAACCACTGTTTGATTACTAAATACTCATTGTCCATGTTCACCTTTATTTTCATTTACGTCTTCAATCTACAAGTTTTCTGTGACTACTCATTATCGTTTTCTGGAGTAGAGGAGAGACGTTGAGAGCATCAAAACTGTTGAAGGCTATCAAGTTAAATCTTTTCCAGCAAGAGATTTTGAGCGGCTACTTGATGTGAGGTTATAATTCAAAGTAAGGTTGCTATTTCTATGATACTAATCATTGAAAGACAAAAAAAAGATTAAAAATGAATAAAAAAAGAGGAACCAGATCCCTGGTTCCTCACTTTTGCTAATCCTATTCTCTTTTTTTTACTTAAGCTAGCGGTTTTGAAGAATTTTAATCGCGGTATATAATAAAAACTCTTGATATGCTAAATACTAAGGAGTGAATATTTGCCTTATCTTGGAGTTGGCTATGACAAAGTTTCGAGTTATCTATTTTTTGCATCTCATAATTGTTAGCTTCTTCTTTTTAAACTTTTCCTCTATGAAGGCATCTTTAAAGAACCCAATAGCTCCTCCCATAAAATCTTCACCCCTTCAACCTCACCGCCCATTTGTCATTTTCAGTCCACCTAAATGCGGCACACATTTAGTTGGAAAAACACTTTCACTGATGGTTAACGAAAACCCAGCGTATTATCTTTCCGGTATCGGCGATAATTCCATTCTTGATTCTTTAAATATTGTAGCTTCAGAAGAAGCTCGAGGTTGTTTTGTTGTTGGACATCATTTTACAAATTCGCTTCTTAAAACTCTCGTAAGAAAAGGATATAAGATTATTTTCGTCGTTCGCGATCCTCGCGATCAATTAATTTCTGCCCTCAATTGGCTTAAGGAAGGACAATGGTTTTGGCTACCTATTGCTGGAATGTCCAATTACAATGATCAAATTACTGAAGCAATTACTGGATCAAAATATGGATGGCAGAGCGTAGAATCCTGCTTCCTAACTTTCGAACAAGAACTTGCTGGCTTGCCCATGAATAGCATTTATAAAGTACGCTTTGAACATTTAGTAGGAGTTAATGGAAAAGGCACTTCCGAAGAACAAACTAATGAAATTATAAATATAGGCAATCACCTGGGCTTAGCACTCAACAGTAAAAAAATTCAATATGTGGCTGATCACTTATTTGGGGGCACTACAACTTTTCGAGACGGTTCTATTGGTAAGTGGAAGCAGACTTTCACTTCTGAACAAATAGAATTATTCAAGCAAAGATACAATTATCTTTTATTGCGTTTAAATTACGAAAAAAACTCTCAATGGTAAATTTTAGTTACATTTTATCACCTTAAATTTTCTCTGAAGAAAGCCGCCGATTATGGTACCTGCTACTGCTGCTATAAATCCTTCCCCTGTGACTAACCTACAGTCCCGCCATGGTTGGCTAATTTACCCGATTTATCCCTAAAACCACCTTGGAAAAATATGAGATATTCTAATTGTCTCAAGAGGCTTGTAAAAAGCAGGGCGAGACGCTCTGGATACATTGGGAGGCACAATTTTCAGCCTGATAAAAAGTTTAAAAATCGATATAATTGGTGACGACTTCTAATGTGTTAGTAAAGCGTAATAGCAGTTGCGCATTCCAAACGTGTTGCGCCCATAAAGACTTGTAGTCCTTTTCAAGCTTCTTTTAAGCTAGGCAAAGCGTTTGAAGTATACAACTCCAGCTGCTGCTTTTTATTTTTTCTTCGGTTTTAATATATCATTTAATATTTATTGACTTATATTTTAAACTCTCTATAATAATAATAAATTTTATTATATTTATGTCGTTTTTTAGAAATTATAATTAATAAAAGTTTATCTAATTTGGAGGAATTTATGTCATTATCAGTAGAATCAAAAGTCTGTATGTCAGATGCCCCAAGGATCTTACATAAAGAGGTTGTTTACGATCTTTTAAATGAGAAAATTTCCGAGGTAATTCAATCGATCGTTGCTGATAACCGACAGCGGCTTGATTTTACTGGAAATATTTCCTTACTGGCACGCGGCATTTTTTATCCTCAAGATTATTATAAAGCATTAAAAATAACAAATCAGATCGCCAGATTGGAATATTTTCTTAAGCGTGATAGCTTTTATAATGGATATCTCAATCCCAAATATTTCGACTTAGTCAAAGATGAAGATAGTCCATCAGGAAAACTGGTTGCGAATTTTATCCTAAAAAAAGGGATTGATCCAGTCGAAGCATTACAATCCATACGAAAAGATCTTAGTTTGATTGGCTGTGGGGAAGTATGCCAGTTAGCTCAATATGAAGCGGTTTTAGAAATTATTGGGCCCGAAAAATTTAAATGCCTTTTCTCAGCCGATTCTTCAACTCCATTGATTTTAGGTTCTAGTCTCAATAATAATCCTATTGCCCGCTTGCGAACTTATATTTTGGAAGAAGAACCAAAACCGGAACAGATCAGAAAAGGAGATCAAGTTTATTTTAAAAATATAGAAGGTTATTGCGATAAGCACTTAAATGGCATGTGTAGTGGCTATAATGTCATTTGTATTGATGATTCGAGCGAAACTCCTAAATTTACTACATTGGGACTCCCTCCTCAAGGTTTAACTAAAGTTGAAATGAACGAAACGATGGTTCGCGACTACAATAGCCCATTCACAGGTTTTGAATATTTGTCGGAAAGAACAAAGTTGGCGTATTTTAAGAGTATTGGATCCCATGCTGTCGCTCTTTCCGAAGAGAATGCGCAATCACAAATTTCAATTGAAGATTTTGAAACACTACAAGGCGGAAAAACAACTCTTCTTTGCGAATTAGATGTAGAAAAAATCACACAACTTGCAATTAGTACTTTAAAAAACGCACGATATCTTTTAGATAGCTTCAAAGCCAAGCGCGGTAAGCGATTATCCTAGTGCCTGGGGTTTATAAAAAATTACATGAACATTGATTTAAATTTATTTTTTTGACAAATTTGACCCATTGATAAATAAGTCAAATCTTTATATAATCCTTACAATCATTAGCTATAACATAATGCACGTAAACGAAAACGATTCGTTTTCAGAGAAAATCTATGCTCAGAGCTTCGTCATTCGCGAAGTATGTCTTAGATTTTGAGAAACTTAAACAACTATTACACTAAGGTTTATATGAAATTACCTTCTATAGATTGCGCATCTATTAAAGCTACATTAACGACTAAAATACCTAATGCTCTTTCTGAATCAGGAAAGCTTTTGGGCAGAACAATAACTCCATATGTTCCTTTTTTTATGGGAACTGCTTCGGCCGCCCTCTTACTTCATGCGAGTGGTTTTTTCAACATGGGATGCAAAATGGATTTTAATCCATTATGTAATAATGTAACTATCATTGGATTGAACAACCTCGTTCTCAACAAGGGTGTCCCTTTAACGGAATGTAAATCATTTATTCTTAATAATAGTGTAACTTTATGGCAATGCGAATCATTTGTTCTAGATGATGCTAAAAATTGCTTAACTGAGAATGCTGTTCCTTTAGTAGCTCTTCTAGCTAGTTTTCCTTTAGCTTTCCATGCTACCCTATTTGCTAACAAATTTCTTACTTCCTTAGCTAACAAGTCAGCTCCAGTTACTAATACAATAGCTGTTAAAGCCCCTATACTTGTAAATGCCCCTGTTGTTGAACTTACTACTAAAACGACAACCATAAAAACTGAAACTATTGCCATATAAGCTTTTAAAAACTAGATAATGAAAATGAGTGTTACTCAATATAACATTCAAAAGCCACAAACTAAGCGAAACTTTGTTTGTGGCTTTATTTTTCTATATAGCTTTTGCAATGGGCAGATGTTTCCAGCTTGTAGTATTGTGGGGAGAACGCTTATCTGAACGCATTTTCCATTCCTGACTAACTCCCATAGCGCCATAAAAGAGGCTATTTTTCCCATAATTAGCATTTATTCCATCCACTATATGCATGATCGTCGAACGCTTTTGGTTGATCCCCCCTAAAAACAGATCTGGAATTACACTTGTCTCTGGAATCAAATCTAAAAGCACGACTCCACATTTTTTATAGTGTTCCCCCTCTTGATATAATTGCATTAAACATTGTTTTGCTCTGGTAATAATTTGAGGGGTATCATGTGTGGCCATAGCAAATGATGAAACCATACTAGCATAACGTCTGGTGCCTGTTTGTCGATCAATAATTGTTTCAGTAAATACACTTATCGCATGAGTGCAGCAATTCTGCTTTCTAAGTTTTATGCAAGCCGTGTTTACGTAGTTGGAAAGCGCTTCCGCTAACTCAGAAACCTCTGTAATTACTTTTCCAAATGAACGAGAACAAGTAATGCTTTTTTTTGGTGCCACCTCTTCCAGACCTAAACAGCTAACTCCTCTTAACTCCCAAAGCATCCGCTCTCCAACCACTCCCATCTTTCGACGAATAACAATCGAATCCATTTCTCTAAATTCCCAAGCTGTATGAATGCCTATAGCATTCAAACTTTCTTTTAAGCGCGATCCGATTCCCCATACATCTTCGATAGGATAATTTTGTAATACTGCTTTTTGCATTTCAGGCGAACACAAATTGAAAACGCCCACAGACCGATTTTTTTTAGCAAAGTCTGTAGCCACCTTGGCTAAGGTCTTAGTGGGAGCTATTCCCAAAGAAAGCGGAACACCCACCCATTTTTTAACAATGCGTTTAATATCTAAACAATGCACATAAAGATCTTCAGGATTAACAATATCAGAATATTGTAAAAAAGATTCATCGATCGAATACACTTCAATATCTTCAGCCATTTCAGATAAAATACGCATCACTCGCTCCGAAAGATCCCCATAAAGCTGATAGTTGGAAGAATAAGTGAATACGCGCATGCGGCTGCAGAAATCTTTAATTTGGAAATAGGGAACACCCATTTTAATTCCTAATTGCTTAGCCTCCTGTGAACGGGCGACAACGCAACCATCATTGTTAGAAAGGACAATTACAGGGCATCCTTCCAACTTAGGATTGAAAACTCGCTCACAAGAAACATAGAAATTATTGCAATCTGCCAGAACAAAGTATTTTCCCATCTCTCACCTATACTGAATGAATGACGTTTGTAACTATGCCCCAAATGCGAAAGTCGACCTCTCCAGTGATCTCAATTGGCAGATAGGCATCATTTTCAGCAATAAGGTGTATTTTTTTTCCAATGCAAGATAATCTTTTAACAGTGAGCTCACCATTAATTGAAGCTATCACCACTTTCCCATGGGTAGGCTCAAGGCTTCTATCAACAATTAAAATATCATTATGGTGAATGCCGGCTTTAATCATAGAGTCCCCTGAAACCTTTAAAAAAAATGTTGCAGAAGGATGTTTGATTAGTAATTCATTCAGATCAAGCTTGTCTTCTACATCATCTTCAGCAGGAGAAGGAAACCCTGCAGAAACTGAATGTTGATACAGAGGCAAGCGATAAAAATTATTTTGAACACATCGAAAAACTTCTTCAACAGCGCTTAGAGGAATCCGAATAGCTTTAGTTGCTTCCCCATATTTACCTGACCTTTGTGGTCTTCCAGCTCCGGACCTTGGTCCTCCCTTTGGCATAACTCTCCTATATTTTACACTCCCCCACGTGGTACAAATTGCACATTTGAATGGCGCGGGTATAACTTTGATTATTGTACATAAATCAAAGAAACGCAAGAAAAGAATAGATTTTACAATTAATGAGTGGGGTCAATTGATTTAACATGTGGTAGATTTAATTGATTTTGCATTAAAATCAAGCCAGCTTGATTACAAGCGGCTTGACCATCTTTCCCACCTTTATTACAAGCCACAAGAATAGCCAAATCTTTTTTGGGAGCTATCCATACCTTTGCAAGCCAATATGTGTTGCTTCCCGCATGAACCAAGACATTTCCATCTGCCCACTTTGGAGAAACAACCATCCAACCCATAGCATACGCAGGGGGCGGATTAGAAATAGAAGTGTGCAATTTTTCAAAAAAACTTTTAGATAGTAGGCAATTATTTCCGCGAGCCCCACGCAAGTGCATCATAATGTACTTAGCCCAATCCAATATTGTTAGATGCACAGTTCCTGCTGGACCAATCGTTTGAGGATTATCAGCAGAAGGTCCATCTCCTAAGGGCTTGCCTTCCTCGTTATGACCAACAGGTTGTTCTAAGACTCCATTTTTTGGCGGTCCAAAACCGGCAGATTGCATTCTTAAGGGTAAAAAAAGATAGTTGGTTAACAAATCCTCCCACATACGTCCTGTGACTTTTTCAGCCATATGCCCTGCAATGACATAACCCATATTAGAGTATTGATATTCCCCAGAAGCAACGCCAGGGGGCTGACTCAAAACTTTCTCCATAGCCAATTGTCGAGCTTTGACCAAATCGCTCCCTGCGATTTTTTGAATTTTATCATAATTAATGTCAGGATTCACACCTCCCCGGTGTGTGAGTAACTGCTCCAAATCCAATGAATTGTATTTTGGATCTATTTTTCCTTTTAGATCTGGAAAAACATCTATCACTTTTGAATTCCATTTCAGGTAACCTTTGTCGATAAGAATAGCCATCAAAGTTGCCGTCATAGACTTAATATCAGAGCCTATATGAAATTGGTCGTTTACAGTCGCTTTATTGGATGAAGAGGCAGAACGGAGACCCGCCGCCCCGACAGATATGACCATATCACTAGATATGACGGCTGCAACCATTCCGGGAACCCCATATTCTTTCACTATAGATTCTAGCACAGGTGAAATGTTATTTATAGAGGTAGAGGAAGCATTTGAGAATGAGGCGGGTATAGCACAAGGATATTGTTCACAGAACAAACTTTCTGGCACCCCCAGAATGATGAATAACAATTGCAAAATAATAAACATTGAAATCCTATTTGCGAATTAAAGAGGAAATGAGATGGCTCACAATTTTTATTTGATAAGGCTCCCAGCCTCTATTTAGAAGCACGCTCATAATTTGCTGACAGTGACCAAAATGACTAGCTAGACGTATAGGACTGTCTTGATGGCCAAATGCTTGCCTTAAAAAGAAGTTACGACAGTAAAAAATACATTAAGATATTTTGCAATATCCGCTCGTCCGCGAGATTCAGCAAATTATAATGCAGGCAATCCTTCAGGAGATCCAGGTTAGTTTGGTTAATCTAGCTAAAAAAGGAAAAAGTATCACAGGATAAGGGAAAGGTTCAATCTGAATTTTTTAGACGAAAGTAATCAATTGAAAGCTCTTTTTCAACAAGTGCAATTGTGATTTTACAAAAAAATACAAATTTTGGTGCATTGTTTGTTATACGAAAACAGTGGGTCAAGTTATGATCGAGTAGGAGGGAGCTTTCGCTCCCGTCCTCTCACACCACCGTACGTACGGAACCGTATACGGCGGTTCATGATCACTGTGACCTAGCACATACTAACGTCATCATCGAAATATATCCC
>JACDGH010000248.1 GCA_013815395.1 Parachlamydiaceae bacterium | reverse complement strand
GTTAAATAATAATATTGATTTTTTTGTATTAAGCGAAGAAATTCTTGATCAACCTCGCACTAATTCAGGCTATCAAGAACTTGACCAAGTATTAGGCGGTGGATTTGTCAGTGGCTCAGCTATTCTAATTGGCGGCGATCCAGGTATTGGTAAATCGACTTTAATGTTGCAGCTTTCGCAGGCCTTGGCTAAGCAAGGATTGACTGTCTTATATGTTTGCGGTGAAGAATCGGTTGAGCAGACTAGCATGCGTGCTAAGCGCTTAGATATTGACAGCGATAACTTATTGCTTTTGAGCGAGACAAATTTTTCGTGCATCAAAGCTCAAATTGAACAGATCAATCCTGACGTCTTAATCGTCGATTCTATTCAAATCGTTTATAAAAGTGAAATCACCTCTTCTCCAGGATCTGTGTCACAGGTGCGTGAGTGTACTACGGAATTTATGCATATTGCCAAAGGACGAGGCATAGCCACCTTTTTAATTGGACATGTGACCAAATCTGGAGAAATAGCAGGTCCACGGGTTTTGGAGCACTTAGTTGACTGCGTGCTTTATTTTGAAGGAGAAAAGCAGCACGACTACCGTATGATCCGGGTCATAAAAAATCGCTTTGGTCCAACTGATGAAATCGCTGTTTTTCAAATGCAGGCAAAGGGATTAGTGGAAGTGGCTAATCCTTCTCAAATATTTCTTGAAGAACGTATGAAAGGCATCATTGGCTCAGTCATTATTCCCACTATTGAAGGCTCGCGTCCTATTCTAATTGAAGCCCAGGCGCTTGTCACGGAAACTGTCTTTGCTACACCTTCGCGTCGCTGTGCAGGTCTCGATCAAAACCGACTAGCCCTGCTTTTGGCTGTGCTCGAAAAGCGAATGGGGTATCAATTGCATCGCTGCGATGTGTTTGTCTCCATTGCAGGTGGAATGCGCATCTTAGAGCCCGCTATTGATTTAGGTGTTTTGTTGGCCGTGGCTTCTTCGCTACGAAATAGGCGGGTTGATCCTGAAACAACTGTTGTTGGAGAAGTGGGACTGGGGGGCGAACTACGCAGTGTGCCGCGTCTTGAAGCGCGGATCAAAGAGTCGATTCATATGGGATTTCGCTGCTGCCTAGTTCCTAAAAGAAATCTTAAAGGCATTTCGGAAGAAACGCGCAATAAAATTGCTGTGCGCGGAGTGGAAACTGTTGATGAAGCTGTAGATGCCCTTATTAATCCAAATTAATTGAGCTTTGAAAAAATATGGATACAAAGTTAAGAAATGAGTTTTTCCAGCTCGTGGTTGGAGCACGCCGCTCACCCTTATCGCAAGCCCAATTGCGCGAAGTTGAATTAGCCTTATTCAAATATCATCCCCACATTGCATTTAATGGCTTACTCGTTGATACATCAGGTGACAAAGATCTTGTCACCTCTTTAAGAGGGTTAGATAAAACTGATTTTTTTACCAAAGAGATCGACTTGCTTCTGCTTTCTGCCGCTTGCCGCATTGCGATTCATTCTGCCAAAGATCTGCCTTTCTCTATTCCAAAAGGGATAAAAATAGTGGCCTTGACAGCTGGCGTTGATCCTGCAGACAGTTTAGTATTAAGACCGGGTGCCTCTTTTGCAAATCTGCCTTTAGGGGCCATGATAGCGACATCTTCTGAAAGGCGCGAAGCAGCTGTGAGAGAGCTACGATCCGACCTTTGCTTTTGTGATATTCGCGGAACAATCGGACAACGCTTAGAAAAACTCGATCAAGGGGTGGTCGATGGTGTAGTGATAGCGGAAGCTGCGCTGATCCGCCTTGGCTTAAGGCATCTTAACCGCGTTAAAGTGCCTGGAGAAACTGTAAAATATCAAGGGCAATTAGCTATACTAGCACGTGATGAAGACCATGAGATGTTCGATTTATTTGCTTGCTTAGACAGTCGAAATAATCGAGAAGAGCTATGAAAAAAATTCTTTATTTGGGATTGGATCTGCCTTGCGAACTCCAAGGAAAAGAAGTCACTCATTGTCCCCTCATCAAAATCCAACCTCGTCCAAAAGAGCATGCCGCTATTATGCAGGCTTTTGCTGAGCTATCTGCCTTTACGCATTTAATATTTACAAGCAAAAGCGCCGTCCGGATTTTTTTCGATTATGCTGCTATACAAGGTGTTGCGCTAATAGAATTGAATCTAAAGATTTTTTTGGCAGTAGGTCAAAAAACAGCCCAAGAGTTGAAGAATTACGGCATTACGCAAGTGATTGTGGCCAGCGCGGAAACCGCTGAAGGGGTAATTGCATTGCTTGCCACTTTAGATTTAAAAAATAGTTTCCTCTTTTGGCCCCATTCAGTTTTATCACGCTCACTGATTACAGATTGGCTGCAAGCTCAACAACTTAAACACTATGCTTGCATTTTTTACGATACCGTACTGAATATCCCCGAACCATTACCTGATATCTCAAGTTACGATGAAATTATTTTCACAAGCCCTTCTACAATAGATGCCTTTTGCGCAATTTTTGAAAAACTGCCGATAAATAAAACATTAAGCTGTATTGGCCCCATCACTGAAAAATATCTTAAGGATTTGTCTTTAAAAGATCAGACAGGTCGGCTGACAGGAAATAGCTGAAATTAGATCATATGACTTTAGGGAAGAATGCAGAATTGGAATGAATTAGCCGAGGGACCAGGGGCTAAAAAAATTAATCCATTGAGAAAGTAATGTTGCATATAATCAAACGTGTTGAATACATCGAGGATTATAAGCTTAAGCTGTCGTTTGACGATGGCAAAGTTAAGATTGTTGACTTAGCTGAAAGGCTTAAAGCAGCAAAAAACATGTTTTTGCCCTTGTTGAATGTCGACTACTTCAAAGAAGTTAAATCAGACGGAACGACAATTGTTTGGCCTAACGGATTAGATCTTTGCCCTGATGCCCTTTACGACATCGGACAGGATGTTAAAGATAAAAAATCGCAAGCAAGGTTAAAACCGAAGAAAGTAAGCTCGTCTTCTCATTCAAGTAAGACAAAAACGCGAATTGCCACCAAAGCTTAAAACTAGTACGTCATGTAATCCTAATACTCTGCACTTTTCGCAGCCATTATATCCCATTAAATCACCCCATCTTATGCAATCGACTTGCCAAATTTGTGCTATTTCTACAGAATGAAATCATAGATCATCAATCAAATCTCTTTCAAACCCCGAAAATTAAGGAGTCTTTATGACAATGACAGAACAAGTGCAACACTATACTCTTCCTGAGTTACCTTATGATTATGCCGCTTTAGAGCCGGTGATCAATGCTGAAATTATGAAATTGCACCATGATATGCATCATAAAACTTATGTAACAAATCTTAATAAAGCTATGGAACAATTAGCTGAAGCTCAACAAAAACAAGATATTGCCGCTGCAATTGCTTTACAAGCTGCAATCAAATTCAATGGCGGCGGACATATCAACCACTCTATTTTTTGGACTAATCTTTCGCCAGTCAATAAAGATGGCGGGAAGGCGCCCGAAGGAGCCCTTGCAAACGCGATTAATCAAGAATTTGGTTCTATGGAAAAATTCATCGAGCAGATTAGTGCTAAGGCTGTTGCCATCCAAGGGTCCGGTTGGGCATGGTTGGGCTATAATAAAGCAAAAGGCAAACTTGAAATTGCCACTTGTGATAATCAGGATCCATTAAGCACAAAAGGATTAATCCCTTTGTTAGGTATTGATGTTTGGGAGCATGCTTACTACTTGCAATATAAAAATGTGAGAGCTGATTACGTCAAAGCAATTTGGAGTATTATCAACTGGAAAAACGTAGCGGAACGATTTAGTCAAGCTTCTGGTAGATAAGGTATTACCTTATCTAAAAAACAGAAAAAGTAATCCGGAGCTGACAGAAAACAAAAGGAAATAGATAATATGCGTTTGGCGAGCCCCTGGAGTGCGTCGGCTCTGCCGCGCCCTTCAATTCAGGGAATGACCTTAAGTGCCCTGGTATGCAATATAAGAGGGTAAAAGTTGAAAAAAACTTTATTGCAAAGCCATTGTATTC
>JACDGH010000247.1 GCA_013815395.1 Parachlamydiaceae bacterium | reverse complement strand
TATTTACAATGATACCACGCATGAGCTCTTGCATTTGATTTTGCTGATTAATAATAGAACTTAGTACATCGTTGCGGATTTTTTCAGTATCCAAATGCAGTGCAAATACATCATTCTTCAGCTGGCCTATCTCGTTGCGTAAAACTTTAAGATCATCTTCAACAAGAGTTGAAGACCAATAAAGCATGCACATGAATGTAAATAGTCCAAACCCTAAAACATACCTAAAAATATATAAGCCAATAGGCTCTTTATTCATTTAAATCTCCGCAAATTCTAAACATGGGATTTCGTAAGGGATAGCCAATCATTGTCATATCAAAATTTGATAAATGAGCACAAGTTAGAAGTCAGAGATTTCTTACTTGGCAGAGAACTTTTGAATTCCTGCAATTCCTAAAGGAATAATTCCCATAGGATCGATATAAGCTGAGGCTATAATAATGTCATTTTTTTCTGTTGAGGGACATCCTGCGATATAGATATTATTAGTTTCAATTTCTTTGCAAAAGGTCCAATGAGGCTTTGGATTTTCCAAATACCGTTCTCCAGTAACTATATAATTGATGATAGCAACGGTAGAAATATCGAGAATAGTTGGCAATTCTTCGTAGGAGGAGTGTGTTTTTTGATTAAAATCTTTTATGAATTTGTGTGCTGAAGTCTCTTGAGCAATAAAAAGTTCTTTTCTTGCAACTACCCAATGAGATGGTTCAGGCCTATTATTAATGGATTCACTACAAAATAAGCTTGAATTAGTGCAGGCTAGAGAATTTTTTACAATTTTTTTCAAAGCTTCAAAGTTATAATCCACAATATCGATGCATCTTGCAAATCGATGGCGGTGAATTAATGGGGTAGCAGTGATCTCTTGAATCTTCTGTGGAATTAAAATCGGGGGTAAATGCGTGTCGCAATTTAACCGAGTCTGATCAAGAGCATCATTGGCAAACCAAAATTTATAGAATCGATCATCCAATTCAATATGTTCTACTCTAATTCCAAAAACTCTTTCCCAATCTGCGGAACCAAAAGCTTTTCCTTGAATGGCATATTCTGCGATGATTTTTGCTATATTAGGAATAAGAGAAGTGTGTTCATTTAGAACATTTGCAATTTTAGGTCTTTCAGATTCCAGAAAAGATTCTTTTTGAAAGTCTCGGGTCTGAGTTGAAGAGAGTGAGTTTAATGGTAATGACATAAAACCTCGTTTTTTGGCTGATGATCAGATTAGGTCTGCTTGTCAATGCGATATCTGAACCAAATGGTCATTGAAATATGTTGGTGCAAGCAGTATCGACACTTTATTAGTTAATAATTATTTTAACAACAAGAACGTCCTTTTTTTTTGGAATTGGTTTTTCGTTCATGGGATTTAGAAAATTATAATTGCTGTAATTTTTGCTAACATTAGTTTTTCAATTTTAGATGTTGTAGTTAAATTAATTTATTTTTTAAAGTAGAATGATGTCCAACAACACAAAATTTCTTTTTATTTTTGCAAAGTACCCAATTACCATTTCCCGGATAATAATCTCCTCCTATAGCTAAACTATGGATAAGGGCTAAGGGCAACAGTAGTTATGTCGAGAATGGATGGAAATTCTTCGTATTGCCAAACGTAGAATATTAAAAATCAGAATTTCCATAGATTAGAGATTTCAAAGCAACCCCCCAATTCTAACCCCATTTATTATTTGCTATCAGCGAGAAAAAAGTATCGAAAATGATGTCAAGACTGATATAATAGTAGCTGATTGAGACGAAATGACGTCCTGATAAGATTTTTAAGAACTATTTAAGGAACTTTTTGATGAGCGTTTCCACGGGGGCTAAGTCCGGTAGTTTATTGGGAGCCATTTTATTGATTGTAGGCTGTTGTATCGGCGCCGGCATGCTTGGATTGCCTGTAATTTCCGCATTAGCTGGATTTAAACCTTCCCTATTGATGTTTGTAGTTAGTTGGTTGTTTATGACCACCACGGCGCTTTTGCTGTTGGAAGTAAATATTTGGTTTTCGGCGGAAGTTAGCATAATTTCAATGGCTGGACGTACTTTGGGGGTAGGAGGTAAAATTGTCAGCTGGCTCTGTTTTTTATTTCTGTTTTACGCTCTAGGGGTGGCCTACATTGCCGGGTCTGGTCAGCTAATCGCCAATTTTGCTTTAGAAATTGCCAATCTAACTATTCCTAATTGGGTAGGGAGCTTGATTATTAGTTTATTGTTCGGGTTATTTGTTTTTTTAGGCACCCGCGCTGTCGATCTATTTAATCGAATATTAATGGCCGGGCTGGTGATGACCTATTTATTATTGGTGGTGATTGGGGCTCCGCATGTAGAAGCTGCAAATTTAAATTATGTCAATTTTTCAGCCGCAGCCTTTGTCTTGCCGGTGATGATCATCTCCTTTGGTTTCCATAATTTAATTCCCAGTCTATCAACCTATCTCCAATGGGATGTCAAACGTTTGCGTTTAGCAATTATTTGTGGCAGCGCATTAGCTTTAAGCGTTTACATATTATGGGAATGGTTGATTTTAGGGTTAGTACCGGTCCAAAGCCATACCGGTATCCAACAGGTGTTGAGCGAAGGAGAGATGGCCACGCAATTTCTTAAAGATGCCGTGGGCTCATCTTGGGTGGTGAATGTGGTGCAATATTTTGCCTTTTTTGCGATTGTGACCTCATTTTTGGGTAATTCTTTAAGCTTTGTGGATTTTTTAGCCGATGGGTTGCGGGTCAAAAAAGATTGTTGGAACAAATTGGGGTTGTGTGTTTTGGTCATAGCTCCTCCTTTTATTTTATCTATAATTTACCCGCACATTTTCTTATCAGCCTTAAACTATGCCGGCGCCTTTGGGGCCGTGATCCTATTTGGCATTTTACCTGCATTGATGGTATGGTCAGGTCGTTATTATAAACAATTAAAGCTAAATCCTCTGGTTCCTGGGGGGAAATGGACGCTTGCAGCGATTATTTGTTTTGCAGTAGGTTTAATGTTGCTGCAATTTGTGGATGTATTGTAACTCCAGTAAAGGAATATTATGGAACAGCAGCAGAAAAAGCGCATTTTGACGGGCGATAGGCCCACAGGACGTTTGCATTTAGGACACTATGTGGGGTCTTTAAAGAATCGCGTAGCCCTGCAAGATCAATATGAATGTTATTTTATTATTGCCGACTTGCATACGCTGACTACTAAGCCTACCAAAGAAAATATTCTAGGTTTGCGCGAACATATTAAAGAAATGGTGCTTGATTATTTAGCCTGCGGTATCGACCCTGTCAAATCGACCATCTACTTGCAATCGGCTGTGCCTGCCGTGTATGAAATGAATTTAATGTTTGAGATGCTCATTTCTTTAAATCGATTGACAGGTTTACCAAGCTTAAAAGAAATGGCCCGAAATGCGCACATGGATCCAGAAAGCATTCCTTTTGGCTTGATTGGTTACCCTGTATTGCAGACGGCAGATATTTTAATGCCGCGTGCACATTTAGTGCCGGTAGGGAAAGATAATGAAGCGCATATTGAATTATCGCGAGATATTGCACGTCGCTTTAATCAATATTACGGCGATGTGTTTCCTATGCCAGAAGCGCTATTGAGTGATGTACCGACACTTGTGGGGACTGATAATAAAGGGAAAATGAGTAAGTCGGCAAATAACTGCATCTTTCTTTCTGACGATGCTAAAACCATCGAGAAAAAGATTAAGGGAATGTACACCGATGCTAGTCGCGTGCGTGCAGACATTCCAGGCACTGTTGAAGGAAATCCTGTTTTCACGTACCACGAGATCTTTAATCCCCTTAAGGATGAAGTCGAGGACTTGAAAGTCAGATATCGCGAAGGCAATGTAGGTGATGTGGAAGTGAAAGAGAAATTAACCATAGCGATTAATGAATTTTTGGATCCCTTCCGTGCCGCGCGCAAAGAATTTGAAGCCGACAAAGGATTGGTTGAACAAATTATTTTTGAAGGCACCAATAAAATGATTGAAGTGTCCAATGCCACTATAAAAGAGATGCGCAGTGCTACTGGAATGGGTGGGGCTTGGAA
>JACDGH010000246.1:2880-4067 GCA_013815395.1 Parachlamydiaceae bacterium | reverse complement strand
TCCTTAGTCTATGACGTTGCTGCACATGCGGGGCTTAAATGGGCAACCAGTAAGGTTTGCGCACCTGAAGGATTGCTAGACTTTGGGACACTTAAAAAGAAATTCGATTTGCAACTGCCTGCTGTTCAAGCGGCATCATAAGGGAGGTGTTGAGGTTGGAAGAGTTAGAGCTAAAGCTACAAGTGATCCATAGCCGGATCGATAAAGTAGAGTTTCGGCAGGACAACTTCGAAAAAGAACTAAAGCATCACGAAATTGCTTTTGCAAAGACGGAGGTTTATGTGAAAGAGATTTATAAGCAAATGGAGAAAATAGCGGAAGCCGTAGACTCCTTGAAAAACTCAACGACTCGAAGCAGAGAAGACTTCAAGGATGATGTGTACGATGCGAGAATAGCGGCAAAGGATGCGATTAATGTTGCGGCTGATGCAGCCAAGCAAGCCGTTAGCGTGGCTACCAATGCCGCTAAAGACGCTATAAACACAGGCGAGAACAGATGGGCAAAGTTTTTTGAAAAGATCGTTTGGTTAATTGTCGGAGGAATCGTAGCCTTTGCAGCAAGCAAAATACATTTTTAATGGGTAGCCTTCGGGCTACTCTTTTTTATACCCAATTTGAAAGGAAGTGTTAAGCATGAGTAAAGATGGAATAGTTAAGGCACATGACAGCATCCGGCACTTGATCGACATTACCCATTATGATGATCATCCGGACCGAGTAGAATCGTCTGAGTTTGCAGCTAATAAAGAAAAGATACACAAAAAAATAGCCGCAGGCGAGTTAGCTCCTTGTTTCATTAATAATGGCTACTGCAAAGATGGAACGGAAGTCCATCATAGATTCGTGGAATATTCGGCTGGGGATGAAGTGGATTACAATTTGGTTCACATCGACTCACCTATCAACAACCCGGATGACGAGGATAACTTGGAGCCTATTTGCAAAAGACACCACATCGGATCAGCAACAGGAAAGCACAGCATGAGTCATTCTTCTTGGATACTTCAAAAGTATCTTAAGCCCGCATCGTTGGCGTTGTTTGAAGCAGCCGTTTCTCATCTAAAGGAACACGTTTATCCAAATCATGCGGATAAGACGCATTCGGATCATCGCGCAATCGGGAATCATGCAGAAAATATTATTAAAACTCTGGCAGCAAAATGAGGTGAAATATGAATGCTCAAGAT
>JACDGH010000246.1:0-2870 GCA_013815395.1 Parachlamydiaceae bacterium | reverse complement strand
TAACAGAAATATCCCCCTGCGCCATTGAAGATATGATGCAATCGAAAGTCCTTGCTTCAATCACCGTTGCACAAGGAATGCTTGAATCGAACAAGGGCGCTTCTGCACCAGGTTTTAATCTATTCGGAATTAAGGTAACGGGGGATGAGCCGTACACGGAACACACCACGAAGGAATTTATTAAAGGACAGTGGATAACCGTTACTGCCCGCTTTCGAGCCTATGCGGATTGGTCAGGAAGTGTTAAGGACCATAGCCTATTCCTAACCGAGAATGCCCGTTATGCCAATGCTGGCTTTTTTATTGCATGCGCCAACTTGGATTATCGAGCTGCAGCTCAAGCACTTCATATGGCGGGCTATGCAACGGATCCGAATTACGCAGCAAGCTTAATACAGATCATTGAAGATAACAAACTCTATTTGCTGGATAAGGAGGCGTTTAAAAATATGCAAGCAATCACAGATTTACAGAACAGAATGGCCGCAGTAGAATTGCAATTGGCAAAGACAGCCGCTCCTGCATGGTTTACAGCAGAATTTGGCCCTAATGCTTTGACTGGTGTGGTGAAGGACATGATGCATACTCAAATGTTTTGGGAAGATGTAGCGGTCACGCTGAGAGTTAAAAAACTATAAAATTGGAGCTGATTTACATGGGTTTTGATTACGGAAATAAAAAGCCTGACGGACAGCATGAGCATCATCCAGTAAATTTAGAAGGCGAAGCGGTGAGGCCTTATCGTGATAGTTATACCCATAATACTTGCGGAGTCCTTACAAGGATGCCGGCAGGATGCGCAGAGACATATCAAAAGAATCCTAAGTTTTACGGATCAACCTTTTGTTGTGGGTGTGGCACTTATTTCCCTGTAGCTCAGTTTAAGTGGAAAGACGGCATAACAGTAGGCGAATAAAAAAATTGAATGGGAGATGGTTTAGATGGAATGGATCAATACACTTACGAACTTTTACACACAGAATCAAGAGGCGATTCAGTTAATAGTCGCAGGAGCGATTTACGTTTTAGGTCACAGAGCAGCGGCAACAAGCTATGCCAAGAAGAAAGCAATCACCGTTATCTTCGCCGCAGAGAAGTGGGCGGCGGATTTACTTTTGCAGTCCGGCTCGCAAAAGATGGACTTCGTGGTCCAGAAGGTTTATGCGAAGCTGCCTGCTTGGGTGCGGCTGATTGTTAGTTTGGATCAGTTCAGGACGCTGGCGCAGTCGGTTTACAATGATGCGGCAGTTGTGGTTAAGGAACATTTGCCGGTAACGGCAGCAACAGTATAAAGGCGAGAAAGGAAAATGATAGCAATGAGGACTCTATTGCTTAAGTGGCTTCTAGGTAAGGACGTAACAATTTTTATCGAAGAAAAAGGTTCTGGCATCTACGAAGTCGAGGTCGCAGATAGCAAGAACCGCAAGAAATTACTGGTTTGTGAAGCGAAGAAGATAACTTCTATACGTTATCACTTAATTGAGTTCCGTCCTTTTTGAAATACGTAACAGCGTACTTGCCCTCAACCAACTTCACTGTAAAGGTCAAGAAATAACCCTTATACTCTTCCATCGCATAGGTTTTAAAAATAGCAGAATAGCGATCCTCTTGGTAATATGCGAAACAGACTTCAAAGAACCAACGCACATCCATAGTTGAAAGGCTTTCTGCAATTTCCATGATCTGGTGTGAGCAAGGGCATTCGTCATGAAACTCTTCTTTTGTTTTATAAACTTCATCGTACACGATTTAACCTCCTTCCTGTAAATGGTAACAACAATTACCTATTCGACAAGAAGGAGCAAAACCCTACAAAGCTAAGCCCTCACTGATATGGGGGCTATTTTTGTTTAGAGTTTGAAAAAGATGGTTATGAATAAATAAGCCTTGTTAATATTTATTTTGTTAAATGGAGGAATTAGTAAACTTTTGACGAATTATGTATATTGAAATAATTCGTTAGGAGGATTGAAATAATGTGGGTATTTATACAGAATATTTAGATAAAGGAATGACATTCGATGAAATTAATATCGAAAGAAAAAGATTGCTTGTAAAATTGTCTGAGCTGAGAAAAGGAAGAGACATCATAGTATATGCTGCTGATTTAAATAAAGGGGGTGTCGCTCCCATATCTTTAGGATATGATGATCTGTTACCTTTCAATGACCAATTATCTAATCTTAAAGGAGACAAACTAGATTTTATCTTAGAGACGCCCGGTGGTTCGGGTGAGGTAGCAGAAGATATTGTTCGGCTTGTTAGAAAGAAATATAATGATGTAACTTTTATTATTCCTGGTACTGCAAAAAGTGCAGGAACAATTATGGCGATGTCGGGGGATGACATTATGATGGAGCAAATGTCTTCTTTAGGCCCAATCGATGCACAACTATCAACGACCCAAGGGAAGAGGTTTTCAGCAGAAGCTTTTTTGAAAGGAATTGAAAGAATAAAATCTGAATCTGTAGATCATTTGAATAAAGCATATCTGCCCATTCTTCAAGGAATTTCTCCTGGAGAGATTGAATCAGCACAGAATTCATTGAACTTTGCGAAAGTTTTGGTAACAGACTGGCTAGCAAAATATAAATTTAAAAATTGGACTCACCATTCAAGTACTGGGATGGAGGTGACAACTGCTGAGAGAAATCAAAGAGCGAATGAAATTGCATCACTACTTTGTAAGCATGAACACTGGTTTTCTCATGGTAGATCAATAAAGATAGAAGATTTTATAGCAATGAGGTTGAAAATAACGGATTATTCTGATGATTTAGATTTTGCAGATGCGATTAGAAGATACCACATATTAATGCAAATGACCTTCACACACTCAAATGTTTATAAAATAACAGAAACAATAACAT
>JACDGH010000245.1 GCA_013815395.1 Parachlamydiaceae bacterium | reverse complement strand
CATTTGTACCTTGAAAACCACATAAAATTAATTAATGCTTTAAAGGAAAAATTAAAAGTAATCTATTCACCAGTACAAGAAGGCGTTTTACCACTTAGTAATATTCCACTTGAAACACATGTAGAATTATTGAGAGCTCAAGCAATTTATAAAAACCCCATAGGATTAGCCATTAAATCTAAGGTGGAATATGAGGATAAATACGCAAAAATAAATCAGTTAAATCAAATTTTTGATGAAATATCTTCTGGTAAAGATACTTATCGGTCATTTTAGGCAAAATGCTTGCTGCCGTAACTTACATTTTAACTCAAGTAATCGGGTCATAATCGTGCTCAGACCGGACATTCGGATATTTAGAATATTCAGTAAGGTAAGGCATAATCAAATAAAATTCTATTCCCTAATTGTTGAGAAAATCTATTAAAATAGTAGGATTGCAACCATCTCCAGTGGCTGCATGGGCAGCATCACGAATGCCTCTGAATTTTTTAAATTTAAGCATAAGAATAGTATCTTCAGACATAATAATTATCCGAAATAAATATGAAAATTCATAAATTAATAATATCTTAACAATATTTTGCTATCTTAGTTTGAAATAAAAAAAAGGAACTTTATGCAATTTTCATTTGATCCATCTTCTATAGATGTTATCTTTGTGGGAGGGGGTCCGGTCGCGTTGTGGACTGCTATACAAACCAAATTACATGTTCCTCAAGCAAACATCTTAATTCTCGAAAAATACGCGGAATACCAACGCATTCACAACTTGTTTATTGATGCTGCTTCCCTCAACACAACATGCCAATCTCCCTTATTAAACCATCTTGTTCAAACGTTAAAAAGTTCGCGTACAATTTCAACAAAAGAGCTCGAACACGCTCTCGCAGTTTTAGCAGAGAAAGTTGGAGTTGTTATTCAACGCCATATTGAAATCGTGGATCCTAAAAAGGATTTAAAGCCATTTTCTAAAGCGACAATTGTCGTTGGAGCGGACGGCGCTCACAGCATTATGCGCGAATTTGTCGTTAACAAATCCCCTGATAAGTGCTTGCAAGTGAAAAAGAATCTACACTACATCGCCGATTTGACTTATACAGAAAAAAATGACCCGGTAAGTTTAATACAAAAAATATCCTTAAATTCCACTGTGGGTAATTGTATCTATGAAATTCACAGCAATAAATCGCAAAAAACAACCCTAAGAACTTTTATCTCTGCTGAATCCTACGAGAAAATGAAAAATGCCACGCGAAAAACCCCAAAAAATGTTTACAGCGCTGATGTGGATGGATCTGTAAGAATTGAATACTTAACGTTCTTAAAATCTAAATACAATAATCATTTTGAGCAATTCGTGGATCTCAGCAATGCCACTGTCACAACCACAACATTAGATTCCTATATAAGTAAGAAACTGGTACGCAAGAATAGTAATCGCACTTATTGTCTTGTGGGAGATGCTGCCTTCGGAGTGCCTTTTTTTCGAAGTCTCAATAATGGATTCCACTAAGAGAAACAGGAAAAAAAAGTATTGCGACTATCTGTTTATTCCTTTTAAAATAACACGTAAATTCCACAACCTTGCGAACTACTTAAAATTATAAAAATCCCTACACCCCGGAAAATAGATGAAAAGAAAATGGTTTCAAACATTAATTTTTTCTACTTTAATCACATTCTCATCCATATTACCGGCTGTTATCATCGAAACAGCGCATTTTGCAGAACTCGTTGATTACGCCACTCCCGACAGTCTCGTCCTACTTGACATTGATGATACCCTTTTGGTTCCCTTGCAAACCCTAGGCACCGATGTATGGTTTTGCCACCTAGTAAAGCAATATGCAGCCTCCGGAGTAGACCCTCGAGAAGCATTAGAAATGGCCCTCATGGATTGGAAAGGCGTGCGCTATTTGACGAAGGTTTCCATGGTAGAGGAGGGTAGCGATCGCATCGTCAAAGAGTTACAGCAACAAAATATTCCGGTCATGGGATTAACCACCCAAAGCTTGGCCTTGTCTACAATTACCACCCGTCAATTAAACTCTTTGAATATCGATCTTACTCGTACTGCGCCAAGCTCTGAAGAATTTCATTTTTTGAATGGACAAGGTGTATTATATCGCAAAGGGTTATTATCCACTTCTGGTACAGCCAAGGGACCTGCTCTACTAAAATATTTAGACATGATTGGCTGTAAGCCTCAACATATCGTATTTATCAATGATAAAGCGACACATCTTAGAGATGTCGAAAGTGCTGTTGAAGCCAGAGGTATTCAATTTACCGGATTACGATATAGTTTTAGTGATACCCGCGTAATGGCTTTTGATCCAGAAATTGCCGATATCCAATGGAAATACTCCTCCATGGGTCACATTCTCTCTGATGAGGAAGCTAGAAAAAAAGTGTCGCAAATTAACTAAAGACTGACACAATGCTTAATGATAAAGAGCGTTAGACTCGATAATAATTTATAAAAAAGTTGGAAATATCTGCTTTGAAATTTAAAACGAAATTAAAAATCTCTCATTCTTTGATCGATATGACTCCCCTTGTAGATGTCATTTTCCTAATGTTGATTTTTTTTATCGTCACTTCCGACATCCTACCCCTAAAATCCCTGCATATTGAAAATCCAGTGATCGATAGAAATTCAGCTCCTTTAACCACCCAGATTTTAGTAGTCATGGATGCGCAAAATGTAATTTACGTGGGTTCTAAGAAAGCTATTGTCGATCTATCTTCAGTAAAACAGGAATTAGAGGAAGAAATTACAAAATTGGTAAGTCAGCATGCCAATTTAAAGCCCACAGTCGTTTTAAGCGTTGACAGACGAGTGGACTATGGATCCTTCTTGCGTTTATTTTCTATAGTCCAAGAAAGTTCACCACGCATTCGTCTAGTTTATAAGCCCGAAGATTTTGAAGAATCGGAATATCTTTAGCTGGACTATATTCATTCAAAGCCTTTTAACTAAATCATTAAATTCCTACCTTTAAGGTCTTTACAATAGCCACTATGGTCAAGAATTTAACAGGAGCTAGCTCCTTGCCTTAATATCATCCGCCTGCATAAGATGATTACATCCAGTCTTTAAAATAATTATAAAGCTTAATAAAGTTAGGGTCTAAATCACTGCTTTGTGAGTAGATTCGTAATCGTCTTCCTGCTCGAGAAACGATTTTAACTACTCAATATTTTCAACATCATGCTCTGCTGTAAAAGCATAGTATTTGTTTGCTAATTCTGTAAACTCAGCTAGTTATCTTCAGGGATGATGGACAGAGCTTCTTCGCGTTCTGTAGGTACATTGGCGGGCGTCATATAGATTCCAATAGCGCCTTTTGTTTGTTGATATGTCACTAAAGGAACACCTCATTCCCTTTGTGGACAAATCTTTCTGCAAGAAGAGAAGTCAATTGATTGGTTTGTTCTTCCCTGTTATGAAGAGAAAAACTCGAGGCAATCCTTTCTAACTATTGAAAAGATTCGCTTCCGGAATTAATATTATTCATAACATCCTATTTTTTTAATAGTTTCTTAGCAATATATACATTATGACTATAAAAATAAAATGCTTATTGTTAAAATAATTTTAATGCTTTACCGTTTTTTAATTCACTATACACTAAATGTAGATTAATGAAATAATAATTAGAATGTATTGAAAAAAAAGAATATCGAAAATGAGGTGGGAAATGATAGAATGGTTGTAATAGAAATGCTATAAGCTGAACTTTGAAATTTATTTATCAGCCTGCACTGAGGAGCAATTTACCCCTATTAAATTATAATAATTTTCAAAAGACAGGATGCTATCTGAGAAATACATTAAACCAAAAAAAAATGTTATGTTGAAATTAGAAAGAATTTCCCATGCGCATGACGTCAGCGTCACCTTTCGCAACAAAGAGCATTTTTTAACCCGTCCCCTTTTAACAGCCTTATCTATCGCTTTAGGTTTTCACATAGGACTCATTTTGCTTTTCCATGTCTCCCCCTTGAAAATACGATGGAATAGCGGCCCCCCTCTTCCTATTTTCATAGAGACAGACTTGGCT
>JACDGH010000016.1 GCA_013815395.1 Parachlamydiaceae bacterium | reverse complement strand
AGGTTGCATATGATAAAGAAGCTCGACTACAGCATGTTTTTTTTGTCGCGCTGATAGATCTGTCCACTCATTAATGTATTCATTTCCTATGGAATTGAATCGCAGTAAAGGATGCGATGCAAAATAGTGAAAAAGTCCTCCACCCACATCTACACCAACGCCTTCAACCTTCAAACAGTTAAAATCGATCGAGGTTTTATCTTCCAGTGTATTCATATTAAAGAACACCAAACCATTCCAGATGTAGTTAACATGCTGTCGTTTTTGAGGCACTCCTGCCAATTGAAAATCTTTAAGATATTCTGTAATATTAAATGGCTGGATCAGAAACATGTCGGCATCAATAATCATCACTATGCCATCATGATCAAATCCTAAAACATCTAAAGAATATTGGACCACATTAGCGCAGCGAATACCTGGATTCTGCAAGTCATCATTGCGCTCCCTAGTCAAATAGGGTGCAGTGTGAATGGATTGAGGAATGCGTATACAGCGAATATCGAGGTTTGTGCACATTTCTTGAATTTGCTGGCACATTTCGTCTTTGGGGGCATCATTAAACACTACAAATTCATAATCATCACTTAGGAATTTCTTAAATGTTTTGTCCTGAATTTCAATAAAATCTGGACGATTATAACTATGAGTGATGATCAAGACTTTAGCCTCAAGTGCTGAGATATTTATCACGAATAAAAAAAACAGAATACTGTTAAAAAAGGATTTAATCATTTGTGTTTACCAATCTTTTGTGGTTTCATATTGAAGTCTTATTAATAAGTCGCTGTAGATAGCTTTATAAAGATCTATTTGGTGTGGGAGAAAATGTTCTTTCCAGGCGCCTATTTTACCTTCGCGAAAACTCCATGTGCCTCCAAAAGAATGATCTGCAATATTTTGGGCCGCTTCGGTAGAAAGTTTTAAGCCTAGAAATTCACCAATATTTTGGATTTCTTCGTTTTGCAGATACTGATCTCCCCTGCCTTTTGGTCCTACTAAAGTTTCAAAGCGCGTGATGTAGACTGATTCTGCAGGTAAGCTTTTTAGCAGCTCCATACGCACGCCAATACATCCTTCGTAGCAACTCCATCCGAAAATATTTCCTGTAATCATTTCATCGATCTGCTCACTTCGATCGTCAATTTTAGAAACGGTAAACTCATTCCAATACCCTTTTTTCATCCAATACATCATAGAAATCAGCTGATCGCGGGGATCGCGTAAGATGAAAATAATTTTATAGTTTTTTTTAATTAAACTTTCAAGCATTTCAGAGGTAAAGCTATGTGAAACGAGGAATTGATTATTTCTTTTAGCATCTTCAATAATGTTTGTCACATCTTCAATTGAGTTAAACTGATCGGTAATTAAGGGTGCACTGCCTAGCATATATGAGACCACATTACAGACAAGATGAGTGCCACATTTAGGCGGTGTAAAAATGACAAATTTTTGGGAAGGCAATGCGCAATGTGATTTGGTAGTGCCAAAAAAACTTGTCGCAAGGAGTAGGAAGAACAATTTTGCGAATGCGCCTGAAAATAGACGTCTATAATAATTAATTTTCATATTTGTCTCATTTCAATGATTTTGATAGAAGGCCCGTGTTTCTGCTCTGTAACATCCTATGTTTTTTTTATCTTTTCCGATACTTTTTTTATTACTGTTGTTAAAATTCCACGGTTTAACTTCCAGCTGATCGGTAAATTCAATTTGTGGTAGACTCATCAAATATTGGAAGATTTGGTTTGAAATTATTGGAAGGTATGCATGAACACCCATGAAACAAGCAATGTCGCATCATTAGAATTGGAAGATCAACTTAAGGCTTTTTTTGGGTACAATGCCTTTCGAGAGCATCAGAGAGATATTGTTAGAGCAGTCATGAATCGTCAGGATGTGGTCGCTATTTTACCGACCGGTGCAGGTAAATCCATTTGCTATCAACTTCCTGCTATGTTGATGCCTGGTCTGGCAATTGTGGTGTCCCCTTTGATTTCACTCATGCAGGATCAAGTATTGAGTTTGACTAAAAATGGAATTCCTGCAGCATTTTTAAATAGCAGCTTGCACTTTAGCGACATCCGTTCAGTCTTAAACAACCTTAGCGATTACAAACTCCTATACATTGCTCCGGAACGCTTTGCTGATCAAAATTTTGTGCAAAGCTTGAAATCCACCACGGTTTCCTTTTTTGCTATCGATGAAGCCCATTGCATATCTCAGTGGGGCCATGCCTTTCGTCCTGAATATCGACAACTTTCATTTTTGAAGACGACGTTCCCTAATTCACCCATTATTGCTCTCACTGCTACAGCAACAAAAGATGTCGAGAAAGACATTACAGCCCAATTAGCCATGATTAATCCTTACACCATTAGAGCTAGCTTTGATCGTCCCAATTTAACATTCAGCATTCATACAAAAGGCGATACTAGCGCTCAGTTACGCAGATTTATTGATAAGCACCCTGATCAATCTGGAATCATTTATGCTGCCACTCGCAAAACTGTGGATGAAACGCACTCTGAATTATCCGCACAGGGATTTTCTGTGGGAAAATATCATGCCGGCCTTTCTGAAGTTGAGCGATCAGATGGGCAGCATCGCTTTGTTCACGATCAATGCCGCTTGATGGTGGCGACAGTAGCTTTTGGAATGGGCATTCATAAGCCTGACATTCGCTTTATTGTGCATATGGATATGCCCCGCTCGATCGAGCAGTATTACCAGGAAGTTGGCCGAGGGGGACGCGATGGATTGCCGGCAGATTGCTTGATGCTTTATTCAGGCCAAGATTTGAGAATCTACCAATCTTTTTTATCAGAAATTGTCGAAGAAGAGTTAAAGAGAAACATCAAAGATAAAACAAATAAAATGTATAAATTATGCTGTACAATGTCATGTAGGCGCAAGGAGCTTTTGCATTATTTTGATGAAAACTATCGCTCATCAAATTGTGGGGGTTGTGATAATTGCTTAGATAATACAGAGTTAATCGATGAAACGGTGGTTGCTCAAAAAATCTTGTCATGCGTACATCGACTTGGCCAGCGCTTCGGTGCTAAACAAGTGATAGATGTATTAAAAGGCTCGAAAGCAAAAAACGTCGTAGAAAAAGGACATGATCAGCTTTCGACTTACGGATTGATGTCTGAATATTCTGAAACTAGTTTACGCCATTACATTGAAATGCTTGTGGAGCTTGAATTTTTGGCTCGCTCGGAAGGTGATTATCCGGTATTGCAGTGGACCAATAAATCATCACTGGTCACAAGCGGACAAGAAAAGGTATTTTTGAGACAAAAAATTCAACATAATGCCCCTAAAGCATTGGCAGTAGAGTATGACCGTGAATTATTTACTGAATTGTCGACATTACGCCATCATTGGGCAGAGAAGACAAACGTGCCGGCCTTTGTGATTTTTGGTGACCGCACCTTAATCGAGATGGCGACATCTTATCCAACCACCCGTGCGGCATTTTTAGCTATGAATGGGGCCGGTCCAGTGAAGTGGGAAAAATATGGGCAACAATTTTTGGATGTTATTATTGAGTATTGTGAAAAGAAAGGCATTGTGATCACTAATAGATTAGAAAAGGCAGGTAAAGCAGGAAAGGCTTATGCAATGACGTCTTCATCAACTTCGGATGGTGGGTTGGGAAGAGATCGTTTAAGATCGGCCAAAGAAACATTGCGGTTATTTTCAGAAGGCAGAAGCTTAGAAGAAATTTGTCATATTAGAAATTTAACCCCCGTAACCACCATCGATCATTTATGCGAGATGATTGCGCTTGGAATCAATATCGATATTACTCCCTTTGTTGCTATAGAGAAGCAGGAGGCGATCAATAATGTGATCGCGGTGATAGGCAGTGAAAAGCTAAAACCAATCAAGCTCATGCTTTCTGATGATTACACCTATTTGGAAATACGGTTAGTGGTGGCAATTCAACGAAAAGGGACTTGAGGATATCTGAGAGACCTGAGTGATCAGAGGGAGATAAGAAAAGGACGAAAGGGACGAAAAGGGCGAAAAGGACATAAAGGACATAAGGGACATAAAGGACGAAAAAGACTTTAAGCTTAAAGGAAGAAAAAACCTTTTAGATGAAGTTGAATAACCTTTGTCCTTCATGTCCTTTAAGTCCTTTACGTCCTTTATGTCTTTTACGTCCTTTATGTCCTTTACGTTCTTTACGTTCTTTTCCCGTCTCAAATTCAGTTATAGGCTGCTTTTTAACAACCCCTTTAAAACAAAAATTAATTTTAATTCAGTTTTTTTAACATTTTTCTTTTTTTCGCTTTGCTCTTAATCACTCTTTTGCTATATTCACCAGTGTTTAAGTAATTCGGAGTATAGCGCAGCTTGGCTAGCGCGGCTGCTTTGGGAGCAGTAGGTCGGGGGTTCGAATCCCTCTACTCCGAAACAAACAAGCTTCTATTCTGTAAAGAATAGAAGCTTTTTTTTTGGTATGGAGGGAAAGTAAAATGTCATCAATTTCTTTTTTAGCCTGGCTATATTGGGATCCCTATCCTCAAGCATTCACCATTCCTTTCATCAATCGCCCTGTAGCTTGGTATGGCATTTGTTTTGTCACCGGCTTCATTTTGGGATACTTAATTTTACAGCCTATCTTCAGGCAATATTTGCAAGGAAACAAGCATTATCCTAAAGAAAAAATCCACGAGCTTACCACACTTTTTACCGATCGCCTTACCTGGTTCATCGTTATTGGGACAATTATAGGCGCTCGTTTAGGTCATGTGCTATTTTATGATCTCCCTTCATATCTCAGAAACCCTGTGGATATATTAAAGATTTGGGAAGGGGGGCTGGCAAGCCATGGTGGTACTCTAGGGGTCATTATAAGCCTAAATCTTTTTCTTTATTTATACAGGAAATCTCTGCCTGGCTTATCATTTGTTAAATTGCTCGACATGCTGGTCATTCCTACAGCTCTAACCGTGACTTTTATAAGAATTGGCAATTTTGTAAACCAAGAAATATTGGGTGACCCTACCTCATTGCCCTGGGGTGTGATTTTTGGGCACCCAGCTGACAGAAGCTTTCCAGAGCCACGCCATCCGGTTTCGCTATATGAAGCTGCCTCCTATTTCTGTATTTTCATTATTCTGTATTCTCTTTGGAAATTTCGCGAAGTAAAATTGAAGCAAGGATTTTTGAGCGGACTTTTTTTTGTATTAGTATTTGGAAGTCGGTTTTTTATCGATTTTCTGAAAGTTCCTCAAAGTCAAATCATTGATGAATCTTTCTTGCAAATGGGACAGTACTTAAGTCTACCATTTATATTATTAGGACTATATTTAATGATTACACCTAAAAGGCTGCAATTTGGATAAAATAGCTCCTTTACTTTCAATTAAAGATTTAAATGTCCATTTTATTTCTCCACAAGCTATGACGCATGTTGTCAAAGGAATTAATTTCAATGTCTTTCGCGGAGAAACATTAGCCATAGTTGGGGAATCCGGTTGCGGAAAAAGTGTTACCGCGCAAGCGATCATGCATCTTTTAGACGATGATACCACAAAAGTCTCTGGAGAAATTTGGTTTGAAAATGTGCCTGTGCATTTAATGAACAAAAAACAACTCCAAGCTTTGCGAGGTAAAAAAATAGGAATGATTTTTCAAGACCCATCAACTTCATTGAATCCGACTATGAAGATTGGATCTCAAATTTCTGAAACTATCATTCACCATCAAGGATATAGCAGGAAACTTGCTCGAAAGAAGGCATTGGAATTGTTGGAAAAAGTTGGCATTTCGGATCCTGCAATGCGATACAATGCTTATCCCTTTCAGATGAGCGGCGGAATGCGCCAGAGAGTTGTCATTGCGATTGCATTAGCTTGTTCACCAATGTTGCTGATTGCTGATGAACCTACTACGGCACTAGATGTTACTGTGCAAGCACAAATACTTGATTTATTAAAGAATATTTGCAAAAGTACTGATATGAGCTTACTATTAATCACGCATGATCTTGGTGTCGTTGCGGGAACATGCGATCGAATGGCTGTTATGAGATCAGGAGAAATTGTTGAACAAGGAAGCGTGGACGCCTTGTTTTATAAGCCAACCCATCCCTACACCCAAACCTTAATGACCGCAAAATACGACAAAACATTCATATAGGTTTTCATGAATCAAGTATCCTCCCCTCTCATTCAAGCTACCCTATTATGTAAGCGCTTTAAAGTCGGTAAAAAATGTCTAAATGCATTGAGAGATATTAATATATCGATAGGCAAGGGAGAGACGTTAGGACTTGTAGGCGAATCAGGTTGTGGAAAATCGACAATGGGCAAGGTCTTATTGCGTCTAGAGGAGCCCACCTCAGGAAATATTTATTTTCAGAAAAAAAAGGTCAACAGTTTTTCTCCATCAGAAATGCGCACATATCGTCGCTCTGCTCAAATGATTTATCAAGATCCCTACGCATCTTTAAATCCACGTATGTCTATTAAAGATATTGTTGGAGAAGGCCTTGATATTCACAAGCTAGCGTCTAGCGCAATACGCGAAGAAACTATTCTAGAAGCATTGGCTGAAGTAGGTTTAGGCCGTGAGGTTATAGAAAGATATCCGCATGAATTTAGTGGGGGGCAGCGTCAGCGAATAGTAATTGCGCGTGCTATGGTTATGAAACCCCAGTTTATTGTTTGCGATGAACCGCTATCATCTTTGGATATGTGTACACAAAAGCAGATTATGACTCTATTACTGAGATTTAAACAAGAAAAACAGCTAACCTATCTTTTCATTTCGCATGATTTACATGCGGTGCGTGAAATATCTGATCGAGTAGCGGTGATGTATTTAGGGAAAATTGTGGAGCAAGCAACTAATGACCAGCTTTTCTCCACTCCCTTGCATCCCTATACTCAAGCTCTTTTATCTGCGGTGCCTACAATGGACCCTCAAAAAGAAAGAGATCGCCTAAGAATCATTTTAAAAGGTGAATTGCCTAGTCCATTTAACCCACCCACAGGCTGCGCGTTTCACCCAAGATGCCCGGTTGCGATGCCTATTTGCCAAAAAATAGATCCATGCCTTAAAGAATTAGAATCTGGACACTTTGTGGCTTGTCATAAATTTGATGAAGCTGATTGATGAATTTTAAAGATTCAAAGATTCAAAGATTGAAAGGTTGAAAAATTTTGTGAAATATTTTAATGGAATAATTTAATGGAATGTTTACCAATTAACGAAACGTTTTCTGCCTGGTTAATAGAATATGGCAGTATCGTTTTATTTGTTTTTCTTGTTTTAGGAATTATTGCATTGCCAATCCCTGACGAGACACTAATGATATTTGCCGGTATTTTAATGGATACTGATAAATTGCAAGTTGTGCCAACACTTTTAGCGGCTTACTCAGGAAGTATTTTGGGTATAACATTTAGCTACACTATTGGGCGCACGGTGGGGCATTCTCTGATGTATAAGTATGGGAAATGGATTGGGTTAACTCCGGAACGTTTAGAAAATGTGGAGGGATGGCTAAAAAAATATGGCAAGTGGACATTAATTTTTGGGTATTTTATTCCTGGCATTCGCCATTTTACCGGATTTGCTACGGGGATGGCGCGTCTTCCTTATCAAGAATTTGCGTTATTTGCATATGCTGGTGCAATCATCTGGGCGACCACTTTCTTGTCATTAGGGTATTTCTTTGGCAATTATTGTATGGTCATTTTAGCAAGTAGCGCTTTTGAAATGGATCACATTGTGATTTTGGGCATTTTGATTCTTATAGGCTATCTGGCCTATAAATTTAGGCCATCTAAGCAAAATAAAATTGATTAGGATTATTTGAATTGATTTTATTTGATTTGAATGCTCGAGAAGTAGTTTAAAGGACGTAAGGGACATAAAGGACATAAAGGACGCAAGGGACGTAAGGGACATAAAGGACATAAAGGACATAAAGGACGCAAGGGACGTAAGGGACGTTCGGAGCATAAAATGATTTGATAAAATATTGATTTTATTGTTTACTTAAATCTACTCTTCTTATATTCTTAAAGCCATTATGTCCATTATGTCCTTTATGTCCTTTATGTCCTTTATGTCCTTTATGTCCTTTATGTCTTTTTTTCTTTTAGCATGCTAAATTTTTAATTTCGGAGTTTTTTCAGTGCTTAAAACTTTTATTCCAAAACATGGCGGCTATCAAAAACTTCTCTCTTATCAAAAGGCTGAAATTGTTTATTTGGCCACTGTCAATTTTACAAGCAGATTTTTTCAAAGCCGAGATCGCACTGTCGATCAAATGGTACAAGCAGCACGTTCAGGAAAACAAAATATTGCAGAAGCTAGCTCTGGCTCTGGTACTTCCAAAGAATTCGAGATTAAGCTCACCAATGTCGCTAGAGCAAGCCAAGAAGAACTTCTAATTGATTATCGAGATTTTTTGCACATCCGAAATTTAGTAGAATGGCCCAAAGACCACGCATACGCTTTACGTTTGCGGGAACTCAATAGGCAACCTAATTCTACTTATGAAACTTTTCGCAAAGGCATTGAAAATCAAGATCCTGTAATTTGCGCTAATGTCATCATTGGATTGATCAAAGTTACCAACTATCTACTCGATCAACAAATTCGCAAACTAGAGCAAGACTTTCTGAAAGATGGTGGTCTCCGCGAACGAATGACCAAGGCACGCCTCGCTTCGAGAGCAAATTATAATCATTGATTTAAGCTTCTTTTTTTTTATAATTTAAAAATTTTTTTCTGTTTAATTTGCAACCTTTTAGTTAATTAATTAAGTTTTTTTGATATCTATATAAATAATCAAATATAAATATTAATTGACTCAATAACTTTTTTTGATTATTCTTAAATTAGTGAATAAAATAATTTGCTTTGTAATTTTTATAATTATAAGAGTTCTTCAAAGGAGATATGTATGACAGACAACACAGTACAATCAAATTCAATCCCATCATTACCACCAAATCAACCTTATTTTGATATAAAAGGACCACAAAAAAAAGAAGTTGATTGGGGAAAATATGTTATAGTAATGGACATGGGTACTAAAGACACAGGTATTAGGGTTTTTGAAGGAACGTTAATTCCTAATGTATCAAAAAAACCTCAATTAATAGCAGATAAGTCTATTAAAATAGAATCTAAAAATGAAAGCTTTCTATCAAAAATTTCAGCTTTTTTTTCACGATCAACAAAAAAACCAGAAGGGGATTTGCCAAAAGAACATCTTCTAGATACAAAAGATTTACATCTTATAGATATTAGAGGAAAACTAGGTGATATTAGTAAATTGGATGATAACAAAAAAGTTAAAACACCTGAGGTCTATGTTAAAGAGATTATGGATAAAATTACATTAGAGGCAATTACAATAGCAGGATTAGATCCAAGTCAGATGTCTGATACGGAAAAAGAAGAAATATTAAAAAAGGTTAATGTGCGAATTACAGCTTCATCCTGGGCAAGAACACTTGACCCTGAAAGAAATATCCATGATGCACAAATAATTAAATTATTGATGAAACAACAAGAAAAATATAAACAATTAAAGTTCGATATCTTAACTCAAAGAGTGGAATCAATAACTTCAATACTTTCAGGCCAACAAGTATTTGGTCATGCAAAAATCCGAGGTGTAACTGTAGAAAATTCAGTTTTTGGGGAAGCGGGAGGGGGTTCACTTCAATTTAAGTATGCTCCGAAACAAACAGAAGAATTTGGGGGCAATAAGACAACCCAGTTGTTAAAGGAATCTGATGATGTTTTTAAAGTTAAAGACATCACAAAGGATAAGATTCTAAAAGACATGGGTGATAATAAAATTGCTGAAGTTGACGAAAATTTCATATGTCAAGGACTGCTAGCGGTAGCCCTCAGAAATGATGTTATTGGAGGTTCAATTAATAAAGAAACTCAGATATTTACACCAGGATTATTAAAATTAGATGCTAAAGAAATGGTAAAATGGAATAAAGGTGAATTTCGCGTGCCTATTTATCAAATTATAGAAGCACTAACCACTTATTTAAAATCAAATAATACTAATCCATCGGATCGAGAAAAAACAGCACCTCAGGTAGTTCTTCTTGCTCTGCTTGAAGCCTTAAGGGATAGAGATGGTGACAATTTGTTTATTCTTAATGCTTCTGGGGACACAACTTTACATTATGAACAACCAGGTAAAAATGAATACATTACAGCTTTAAAGCCCTCCTCTTCGGCAGGTACTGCTGTTAGATTTTTTCAAGGGGATATTTTTGAAAGATTATTTAATGCGGAGTCTAACATTAAACACAAAATTGAGGGAGAACGGCCTCGACCACAGCAACCAGGTATTCTTTCTCGTTTATGGAGCAGAATCACAGGAAGCTAGAGGTGAACAGTAATTTAGTTTTTTTGCAGTGTTTAAGTTTTGCTTAATAGCTAGACTTTGCAAACTTCTTCGTTTATGATAAGCGAAAACAGGGCAAAGTCTAGCTAATAAAATCTATATTCATCAACATCAACAATCATTTCACAACCCCCAAACAAATTACATGGAATTTATTCACCAACCTTATCAACCCGGCGAAACTATTGCTGCCGTGGCCACACCGCCAGGTGAAGGTGGCGTCGCCATCATTCGCATTTCCGGCAAGGAAGCCTTACAAGTTGCCAGCAAAATTTTTTCTGGTCCGGTTCAATCTTACCAAACTCATACAATACATTATGGACAAGTCATCAACAATAACGGTGAGCGGATTGATGACGCCTTACTTTGCGTTATGCTTGGAAAGCGTTCCTATGCTGGCGAAGATACTGTCGAAATTCATTGCCATGGCGGCAGCCTGATTACGCGCCGTGTCCTTGACACCGTTTTACAAGCAGGCGCGCGCGCCGCTTTGCCGGGGGAATTTACCTTTAAGGCTTTTATCAATGGCAAAATCGACTTGGCACAAGCCGAGGCTGTGCAAGAATTGATCTGTGCTAAAAATGAACGCGCACTAGATGCTGCCGAAGAACAGCTCAAAGGATCCCTTTCTAAAAAAATAGCTGCTTTCCAAATCGAGCTCACGCAAACTGCCGCTATCCTCGAAGCATGGGTAGACTTTCCAGAAGAAGGACTGGAATTTGCCACAATGGAAGAAGTTTGCAATCAACTGAAAGCCGTTTGTTTACAGTTGCAACAGCTGGCCGACACCTTTCATGATGGGCGCATTGTGCATGATGGTATAACGCTTTGTCTGATCGGATCGCCAAATGTGGGTAAATCCTCTTTAATGAATGCCCTTCTTGATAAAGAACGCGCTATTGTCTCCCATATCCCCGGAACCACTCGCGATATCCTTGAAGATCATATGCGTTTAAATGGGCTCAACTTTAAATTAATGGATACTGCCGGAATTCGCGATACTGTAGAAGTGATTGAGCAAGAAGGAATTCGCCGCTCTAAAGATGCTATGCATCAAGCTGACTTGATTTTATTAGTCCTTGATGCAGCCAAAGGGGTCGACGAGCAAGATCATTGGCTGCTGGAACAAATGCCTGCGCATAAGGCTATTGTGGTCTGGAATAAAGTCGATCTACCCCATGACAACCTGCCAATTCTATCCATTCCTCATGTCGTCAACTTATCTGCAAAGCAAAAGACTGGCATTGATAATTTAAGACAGATGATTGATGCTGTCATTTGGCAGCATGGTCCACCATCTCGCGAAGAAGTTCTTGTAACAAACGTGCGGCATAAGGAATCGATTATCAAGGCTATTGAGGCTTGCCAGCAGGTCATTTTCGGGTTAAATTCAGATGTTTCGCCAGAATTTTTGTCGATGGACATGCGCCTGGCTTTGAATGAGCTTGGAAAAATTATTGGCACGAACATTTCTGAAGATATTATTTCAGCTATTTTTTCTAAATTTTGCATTGGAAAGTAATGAATAAAAAGGAAAAAGCAGAGAAAATCCGCCTGATTTTGGAAGATTTATATCCTGCCCCATCCATTCCTTTGCACCACCAGGATGCTTATACGCTATTAATTGCTGTTCTACTTTCTGCGCAATGCACCGATGCGCGAGTCAATACTATCACTCCCCTATTATTTAAATTAGCACATACCCCTGAACAAATGACCCTGCTAGAACCTTGCTGCATCGAAGAGATCATCCGACCATGCGGGCTTGGTCCACGAAAATCCCGCGCAATCTGGGAGCTCTCCAAACAGCTGATTGAAAATCACGGAGGAAAAGTCCCGCAAACTTTTGAGGAGCTGGAAGCTTTACCAGGAGTAGGTCACAAAACCGCTTCGGTAGTGATGATCCAGGCCTTTGGTAAAGAAGCCTTTCCGGTTGACACTCATATCCATCGCTGCGCTAATAGATGGGGTCTTTCTTCTGGTAAAAATGTTGAGAAAACAGAGGCGGACTTAAAGCGCATTTTCCCAAGGCATAGCTGGAATAAATTGCATTTGCAGATCATCTATTTTGCTAGGGAATTCTGCCCGGCACGAAAACATACAATTGCCAATTGCCCAATCTGTTCGTGGATTAAGCCCCTGTAATAATTAAAATCTATAAAGTTGCCAGCAACCTCAAGCATTATAAAAATTTTAAAATCAGAGTTGTACTTTTATATGGGTTAAAGTATGGTGCTGAAGCAAGAATTTTCATCCCGATCAACACCTTTATCTAAGAGAAAACCATGAAACTGACTATAAAATGCTCCCTTTTTTTAGTGGCAATCTTTTCGTTTCTAACATCATGCAATGCTATTGAAAACCCACCCGGAATGACCCACCCAGCCAGACTTGAACTCCTAAAGAAAAAAGGATTTAATCCTCAAGTCATCTATGATATTGGAGCATTTAGAGGTATGTGGAGTTTAGAGATGCAGCCGGTGTTCCCGAAGGCTAATTTTTTCCTGTTTGAAGCCAATGATAATAATGAATCGTATCTAAAAAGATTATCTTTTCCATTCTTTATTGCTGCGCTTGGGGATCGTGAGGACAAGGCTACTTTTTACTCTAATAATAGTACTGGGGACAGCCTCTTAAAAGAGCAAACCCAATATTATTGCGAAGGAAGATGTGTTGCCAAGCAAGTTCAAATGACTACTTTAGAAAAAATTGTATTAGATAATAAATTACCCTTGCCCGATTTGATCAAAATGGACGTACAAGGTGCTGAAAAGCTTATTATTAAAGGAAGTCCAGACATTGTTAAGCATGCAGAAGTGATCATCTTAGAAACAAAAATATTGGAATACAATAAGGATGCTCCATTAATATACGAAATTATCACGCTGATGAATACTTTAGGATACCGAATGATTGATATTTTAGAGTTACATTACCTTAGGAGCCAGGAATTGAACGAGGTTGATATTTTGTTTATTAAAGAAAATTCTCCTCTTATAAAAAAAGGCCTTTTAAGCTAGTTTTTTTTTAATCCCATTTTTTTATAATTTATGTATTTCTTCTATTGACGAAAAGGCCTGAACAATATATGCTAACCACCATAATCACAAGCCCAAGTGGTGAAATTGGTAGACACGCCAGATTTAGGTTCTGGTGCCGTAAGGTGTGTAGGTTCGAGTCCTATCTTGGGCATTTTTTTTGGACACTTCTCGCAAGGGAAGTGTCCTTTATCATTTGTAGGCATCATGAAACGAAGTGTCAAAAAAAGCGTCATCGGCATCGTATTCAATTCTCAAAAAGATCAGATACTTCTTGTAAAACGTCGCGATGTGCCTATGTGGGTTTTGCCGGGCGGAGGCATAGATCCAGAAGAAACACCCCAAGAAGCTGCCATTCGTGAAGTGTTTGAAGAAACCGGACTATCAGTGAATATTCAACGTCATATAGCCACCTATACTCCCATTAACCGCTTAGCTAATTTGACGTATGTATATGAGTGCCAGGTGAAGGAAGGGTCTTTAACCACTGGCGCCGAAACACGCGATCTGGCATTTTTTGAGTTATCCCATTTACCTATCCCCTTTTTCTTTGTACATCGCGATTGGTTAAATGATGCGATGGCAAATTCTCATGAAATTATTTTTAAACCCATTACTCAGGTAAACTATTACAACTTATTCAAATACTTCTGCTGCCACCCCTACCTCGTCTTGCGTTTTGCTTTTTCACGATTCGGTATGCCAATTAATTTTAAACAATAAAAATGTATCGAAAATGAGGCAAAAACTGATACAGTTAAATAAGTTTAGCCAGTTGTATTAAAATATGAATAAAACGTTTATCGAATCATCTTTGACCAAATGTGATGAATCCTTCGAAATCCCCCTTAGACCTCAGTCTCTGCTGGATTTTTCAGGACAAGATCACATTCGCGACCGCCTGGAAGTGCTCATCGGTGCAGCTAAACTGCGTCAAGAACCTCTTGCACACTGCCTTTTCAGCGGCCCTCCAGGCCTTGGAAAAACTACTTTGGCTAACATTCTTGCAAAAGCTATGGGAACCAATATTGTGATCACTTCAGGCGCTGTTATAGAAAAGCCAGGAGACCTTGCCGGAGTGTTAACAAACCTGAAACATGGCGATATTCTGTTCATCGACGAGCTTCATCGGCTTAATCGCATGGCCGAGGAATATTTGTATCCGGCCATGGAAGACTTCATCTTAGATATTATGATAGATAGTGGACCCAGTGCACGTAGTGTACAAGTGAAGCTTAATCGCTTTACACTTGCTGGAGCAACCACACGAGCAGGATTATTGTCCGGACCTTTACGGTCTCGCTTTGGCTTTAATTGCCGTCTTGATTACTATGAGCCCCATGTTATTGCCAAAATTTTGCAGCGCACAGGACGAATTCTCAACATTAACGTTGACATGGAAGCTGCCATGGAAGTTGCTAGAAGATCTCGCGGCACACCCCGTGTAGCCATTAATTTATTGCGTTGGGTGAGGGATTTTTCACAAATGCGCGCTGCCAATATCATTGATAAACAAGTTGTTAATTCCGCACTCAATATGCTTGCCATTGATGAGAAAGGACTTGACGAGATGGATAAGAAAATTTTAGAAGTTCTTATTGATCACTATAATGGTGGGCCGGTGGGCTTAAATACCATTGCTGTGGCAGTAGGGGAAGAAGGGAATACCCTTGAAGAAGTTTATGAACCTTATCTGATTATGCAAGGTTTCTTAAAAAGAACACCGCGCGGCCGCGAGGCTACGGAGCTTGCCTATCACCATTTAGGACGCACATATAAACATTAACAATATGAGAAAGTTGTAATCTTATGCCTAGGTGGCACTTTACACTACTCAATATCTACGGAGAAATAATTATGATCGTCAGAATTCTCTTATGTATGCTAGCATTCCTGCCATTTTCTACTTCTTTGCAAGCTGGATGGTATGACACTGTTTCGGGCTACTTTCAAAATTCTAAACCTACTCCCCCACCAATGATCAAAGTGCTTATTGTTCATGATGAGCCTGGAGTTGTTCTTGAAGTTAAAGGAAAGTATAAAATTTTTGATCCCTTTACTAAAGAGCATATTAGTACTCGCTTTGTTGGAAAACGTCAGTATATCCAAGCCTTGCGCGATGGAATCAAATGGGGAGAGGAATTTCCAGGAGTCCATCAATTAGTGATTATTCCTGATGATAAATCAACTACAACGCTTATTAATGACACTGAATACAAAGGATCTATTTACGTTTATGATGTCGAAGGAGCAATTAGCGTTGTCAATTTATCCTATATTGAAGATTATCTTTCAACTCTCATAGCCTCTCAATACCGTGAGCCGATGCCAGAAGAGGCTTTCGCAGCTTTGATTATTGCTGCACGGACAACTGCGTATTATGAAGCTGAAAATCCAAAAACCGATTTTTGGAACACGGATGGCCGTGAGATGAGAAATCAAAACAACGCAGTGCAAAAACAACAAAATAGCATTGATCGAATTTTACAAGCCACGCGCTATATGGTTATGACAACAAAACCAAGTCAAAATGGACAAATCTCTCCGTTTATAGCTGACTGGAAAGAATCTGGCAAATCAAAGAGCGCGGCTCAAGCTGTGGTATCACAACTTTCTGTGTCTCAAGTCAAAGAATTGGCTCAGAAAGGTGAAAATGCTGCTCAAATTTTATCGAAAGCTTTTCCAGACACAAAAATTGAGTTAATTCATAGCTTGAATTAACTCTTAGGGGCAAAAGGTCATAAAGGACATAAGGGACGTAAAGGACGTAAAGGACTTAAGGGACGTAAAGGACAAAGGACACTTAAGTGTTATTTAAAAGCCTCTTTTCTTGAACAAAGTGTATTATGCCCTTATGCCCTCTATGTCCCTTATGTCCTTATCTCAGAACCCAGTTGAATAGGCCTCAATATCAAGTTGAACAAGCCTCAAGCATAATGGCAGAATGAGGTAACATTTTATAAACAAAATCTTCTAGAATTGGACCAGAATTGTTTTCATAAATATCTAAAGGCGAACAATTTGCAGTGTTGACAACCCAATGCCAATGCTTTCCATAATGGGGTCTGGGAAGATGCAAATTAATTGTGTAGTCAAACGCATTGAAAGCAATATAAAGATCATTATTGTGCAAGTGATCCCTTAAGGTAAATGCGACTAAACGACTACCGCCACTCCAATCGGGCTTGAAAGCCTCTAACCCATGCCAATCGACATCACTGCTCAATAAAAAAGTGGACCGCATTAATAACCGACTTCTCTTTCGATAATGAATTAACTTACAATAAAAACGGTAAAATCCTTCTTCGCTCTGAAGCCTTTTCCATAAAAACCAATTTATAGGGCTATCTTCACACCATGTGTTGTTGTTCCCCCCCTTTGTATGACAATATTCATCTCCCATTGATAGCATGGGAACACCTTGAGACACCATCAAGGCCAAATGAAAGTTCCGCATTTGACGGTCTCGCAAGATCATAATCTTCTTGTCTAAAGTCTCCCCTTCGATGCCGCAATTCCAACTATCATTTTCATTCGATCCATCGCGATTTTCTTCCCCATTGCTTATATTATGTTTTTCATTATAAGAGACTAGGTCATACAGGGTAAAGCCATCATGTGCTGTAATAAAATTAATGCTGTTGCAAGGCGTTCGTATGTGGTAAAGATCTTCAGACCCACTTAAACGCATTGCAAAATCCCCATTCGCTCCGTAACTCCCTTTAATAAAACGACGTACGCTATCGCGATATTTCCCGTTCCACTCTTGCCAGCGTTTAGACTCAGGATAAAAGGCTCCTACTTGATATAATCCATGTGCATCCCAGGGCTCAGCAATTAATTTGGTGTTTGCAAGCAAAGGATCTGCAGTTATCGCTGCAATTAAAGGGGGATTAAGCATTGGCATCCCATCATTATTTCTAGTCAACGCAGAAGCTAAATCAAAACGAAAGCCGTCCACATGCATATCAACCACCCAATAACGCAGGCATGACACAATAAATGGCAATACATCCTGTTGATTAGCATTGAAAGAGTTGCCACAACCACTAAAGTTGAAATAATTGCCAACTTCATCCAACATGTAAAAGATGGCATTATCAATGCCCTTAAAGGAAAGCACTACACCATCAATACCACCTTCTGCTGTATGATTAAAAACCACATCTAATATGACTTCAATTTTATGACGATGCAATTCCTTTACCATCATTTTAAACTCAACAATAGCAGCGCCTTCCAAATTGGTCGTAGCATATCGATTCATTGGAGAAAAAAAATTGACCGTTGAATATCCCCAATAGTTAAAATATCGTTTGTTCGCTAGCGGAAAAGTGCGCCGATATTCCAATTCATCAAATTCTTGTATCGGCATTAATTCAACTGCATTTATTCCCAGCTCAAGCAGATGAGGAATCTTTTCAATAACACCGAGAAATGTTCCGGGATGTTTGACGTGACTCGATTCATCTTGAGTAAACCCCCTCACATGCATCTCATAAATAATCATTTGATTTAGCGGTATGTTAGGTCTAATATCACCTTCCCAATCAAAGGCTTCTGCAAAATACACATCTCCAATCGGTAAATAAACATGCAAATTAGCGTCTTCCTCTCCAATTAAAGATTGGTGAGGATTTCCCCAACTTGACCTTGTTGCCATCAACTTTGCATAAGGATCATTGAGAGGTTGATATACCGACTCGTTAGTTATATTTTTCTTCTCTTTACCACATATTCTATAAGCATAGCCTAGATTATCTGGTAATTGATGAATCAAAATATGCCAAATATCACCTGTCTTATTTTCTTTTTCAGACAATGGTATTTCGATCATTTTTTGCTGGCTTATACGATCAAATAAACACAAGATAACTTCTACAGCAGATCTTGATGTCAATGAAAAGTTAATTCCTTCTTCCAGCTTTGAAATCCCTAAGGGAAAGGGTGATCCTTTTGAAATTGATAGGTGGGAGAATTGATTCATGTAGTGACTCCACTGAGGAATAGTAAATAATACATATGTAGCAAAAAAGGTATTTGTATGCACGAATTCTGAAAAGTCATGACTAGTCTTAACATAAAAAAAATGAGTGTTTACTTTTAAAGTGCGATACTGCATTTTAACCTTAACTATTTATGTTGATCTCGTCTGCCTTTATTGGTAGTATTGAATCATCGTTTTGAGTATAAAAAAAACTGGCGTTACGCGCGCCACTACAAATAACCTTTAGGAGGTTAGATATGTCTTTTGAAAATGCGAAAGAGAACCTGAAGGAGTTTGGTAAAGAACTCGGCCTTGAGGGATTGGAATTCGACGAAAACAATACGTGTATATTGGGAATCGATGATGAATTTTCTCTTCATCTTACCTATGAGCCAAACTCTAAACGTCTTTACCTTTACTCTCCACTACTCGATGGCTTGCCTCGCGAAGATAAAGTCAAATTGCGCTTATACGAGCGTCTTCTAGAGGGATCTATGCTTGGTGGACAAATGGCTGGTGGTGGCGTTGGCGTTGCAGTAAAAGAGGAATTAATCCTTATTCACTGCACCATTGATATGGAACATGCTGTCCCTGCTGCTTTAAGAGCTTTCGCTCCTCTCTATGTTGAGACAGTAGAAAAATGGCGTAAGATTTGTGCTGAAATATGCGAAGGTCGCGACGACAATACGAAATCTACTACCCCACAACAGATACCTCCTCACACAGGTAGACCCGGCGGCGGATTTATTAGAGCTTAA
>JACDGH010000244.1:3705-4211 GCA_013815395.1 Parachlamydiaceae bacterium | reverse complement strand
GATAAGGTATCCCAATGAGACACCATGTAGACCACGTGGTAGATAGGTTGGAAGTGTACGCATAGTAATATGTTTAGCTAACCAATACTAATAAGTCCATTGGCTTGACCACCTTTTTTTAAAGGAAGTAAGGACAAAATACAAAGACCAAGTCCTGAACTCCTCAAAGTGCAAGCTTTGGAAGTGTGGTCGTTAAAATACAAGAAATCACAAGTTGTTAAAGCTCGAGCGCAACAAAGAGCCATTTGAGAAGATGGACTTCAAGCGTCGTTTTATATAAATGAATTGATTCATTTGCCACAAGTTTGCTTGGTGACTATAGAGAAGGGGAAATACCTGATCCCATTCCGAACTCAGAAGTCAAGCCCTTCATCGCCGATGGTACTGCACACAAGAGTGTGGGAGAGTAGGTCGTTGCCAAGCTTTTTTTTCTTAAGCCTTAACTGCATTGCAGTTAAGGCTTTTTTTATTTTAATTCCTTTATTTCTTAAAGATATCTGCTTGTG
>JACDGH010000244.1:0-3695 GCA_013815395.1 Parachlamydiaceae bacterium | reverse complement strand
AAGAGCTAAATGCATAAGTTGGCTGTCCTTTCGAGAATCCTTAAATTGGGGATTCTCGGGAATGTTATTGGGATAGGCTGAATCATCAGAAAAACTTTTAATTGCATTTTGAAAGGCTGGTGGATAATTTGAACCTATCCTGCTTATATTTTCGGCCACAGTTTTAGAGCTGGTGGGTTCCCCAGCTTTTTTTGGAATAGCGTTAGCTTGGCCTGCAGAACTCTCCTGAATACTGCCATCATTTATAGAACCAATGTTCTGCATATTCACACTGTTAGACCTATCAATATTTGACATATCTGCCTCTTATTTACATTTTTGCTGAAGTTGAATAATTCTTGGTAAAAATTCTTTATTTAATTCTGAGTTTTTATCAAAAGCATCTAAAGCTAAGTCGGCGTAACTTGCAGCTTGTTGCACTTCACCAATTTTTAAGCAGCATTCAATGGAATAAATATAAGGAAGAGGAGATTCTGCATTAGTTAGAGCAGCGCGAGCATAAGCCTGTAGGGCAGATTCGATGTGATCGCAGCTTTGTTCTGCTAAACCATAGGCGAGCCATAGATTATGACGATAAAAATCAAGAATGGTTAACACGTAAAAAACATGTGAAGCCGGTTCGAAAGACTGCACATTAAAATAGCGCATTCCTGAAGAGTAGAAAATTTCAATTGTGCTATCAGAAAGGCTCATTATCATTTGTGGAGTAATGGGAAGGTTAGTTTCCTTTACAGCTTCAGATTTTTTATGGTTAATTTCTTCATATAATTTAGGAACTCCTTTTTGAAATTCATTTTTTATGATATCAATTTCCACTTGTGAAAGATTAGATTCAATATCTTTAACTATTAATTCAAACCCTGAATCAATTCTTTCTTTAACATCAATCCCTAGGGCATAATTGATCAATTTTTGCTTAGTTTGTTCTCTCCAAATTACTTCTGGAACAAGTGAATTAAGAGGAACATCAAGGGTATTAGTAATTTGTTCAACAATCGGTGTAATAGATTCTGTTAGTTCAACAAAAAGATTTTTAACATTTGTCGGAGCAGTCATTTTACTTGCCCTTTGTTGACGGTGTTTAGTAAGCGGTATTAAGATCTAATATTATTATATATGAAATAGTTTAATTTTAGAAAGTATTAATTTAATGAGGTTTAATACAACGAATTAATTAAAAAATTAATTCGTTGTATTATTATGATAAAGTGTGGATGCTAACTAGTGGTTTTCCATTGAGGCAATGCAACCTTTTAAGATAATGGCATTATCTCGATGTGTGGCAAGTCTTTGGTTTCCAAGGGGAGAGGGGAGAACTTTGCCGGTATGTTGATTGCTTTTTTCCTGAAGCGCGCTCATTTTTTCAAAATATTGTAAAAGAGTTTTGTGCATTTCAGTAGGGATGTTTTCAATCGAATGATTCGCTTGGAAATTTTCAAGATGAAGATCAAAATCATTTGCTAATGAAAATTTGCGAGTGGGTACGAAGGTAAAATGGTTGCCATTGACATGTGCGATAGTTACAGGGAAATGACCTGATTTTGCATTAAAAGTTCTCATTTGTCCATCTGTATAAATGACATTAATAGGCGTATTGAAAACATGACTTAGAGCTAAAATTTGAGCGGTACCACAAAAAAAGTCTTTCTGCGCTGTTTTTTCTAAATATGCGCTTATTTTTTCAGCATCTCTTTTTTCAATTATAGCATCCATTTCCTTATCAAGGATTAATTTAGCTTTTGTAAATTCTTCGCTTAAAGGCTGTTTTAGGTCAATTAATATGAGTTGCTTTAGAGAAACTATTTCATGACTTAAATTTTCGAGTTCAATAGTTTTGTAATAAGCACCATATTGAACATTTTTAAGAAGGGCAATATAACTTCTTTCAAGACGATTTAGAGTTTCGCTGGCTTTTAAGTAATCATGATATTTATTTCCGTATTTTAATTGATCGAGTGCTTGCCACTTTTCTGCAATGGCTTGCACATATTTTTGATCTGTGGCTGAGCTTAAGAGTGACCCTCTTGCTACTTCGGTATCCGTCACGGCGCTTAAAAGAGCTGTATGTATTTCAGGATTATTTCGATTGGCTTGAAGCCAATTTAATGATATTTCTCTGAGTTCTTGTCCCGCAGCAAGTACTTTTTGCTTATCACTAGAAGAGCCATTGCCCTTAAACTGAGTTTCTTGCGAAGCATCAAGCGGTACGTTCGCCCATGCATTACTATTATTTTTTAACGACCCATGAACATTATGGGATTTAAAGGCTAAAGCCAGCGAATAAAAAAGGCAGTTTCCATCACCGGGAACATCGATCATATTAGGTTCCCATTTAAAGACCTCTAAAAAGGCCATTAAATATTCCACTGCATCATGCCGACCCGTAAACTCTTTATTAATAAAAAATTGGTCAGTGCGTGGATTTTTAAGAGTTTTAAGAGATACCAAAAAATTTGCATACATTTCTATAGGGATACTTTCAACTTTTTGTCCTTTGCGAAAATAAGCACCTTCATCGCTTTGCATCACGCCCGTTCTTAATGTGAAAACAATATTTCGAAATTGAGCTTGTGCATTGCTTGCGCTGTAAGTGGTTTTTTGAGTGAGAATGCTATCAAACTCTGTGCCTGCGCTCACAAACTCAAGGATAGAGTTTAACCAACGCGTATTCCTGAAACCACCTTCATCTATGATAGGTAATTCGACGGTAATGCCTTCAGGGGGAACAGGCGGTAATGCAATTTGTTGGAAGGATTTAATATTGTCCTTCGGCACAGGAATTAGTTTGACGCTGATTTTTTGTTGTTGTGCTGGTAAAATAGATTGAACTGCTGCACATTGCGATACTGAACTTTTTAATCTTTTTTCTAATCTTGGTGTTTCCTTTCTTTGTCCTATGTGTCCCAAAAGCGAAGAAGATTTAGATAAAGCACACGTAGCTAGAGAAGCAATGACCAATAAAGGATAGGTTATTTTAGGAAATAATGATTGAGGGAAGGGGGTGTCCTTTCTGCCCCAATAAGTACTATTGAAAACTTTATTGCACATGCTCGAAGGGTCCATTTTTTACTCCTAATAATATTATAAATTGATCAAATGACAAATAGAGGCAGTGAAGATTTCGATGTCGAGGTGTATAATAATTATTTGCCCGTAATTAATAAATTTTTATTATAAAACTAACTCTAATTAAAAGCAATAATTTTTAAATAATTTTTAAATTGTTTTTCTAAATTGCAAAAGGTTTTTAATTTAAATCTATTTTAGCAAAAATTTCGATTCTTGGGAGAATTGGGGCGCGCTTCCATAGCAAATCACATTCCCGCTCAACTCCTCCCAAAAACCATAATTTTTTCATTTTTGCTCAACAATTTTCTCTCATTATGGGCCCATACCGAAGCCCAACGAGCAGGCGAATGCTGCGCAGGTATGGGTAAGCAAATCAAAATCGTCCTAAACCGGGGAATCTGTTCATCTTTTTTGCTTTTGCGGCTTTTCTCTTTTTTTATTATAAAAAAAATATGCGCATTTCGATAATACATGGACGATATTGATCGTGTCTTTGAATAAAAAAAGGAGCAAAAATGAAAAAAGTGAGTAACCGACTCCGCGGTTTAGATCAATTTTGATTTGCTTACCCATACCTGCGCAGCACTCACTATGCTCGTTGTATCTTGGGTATGGGCTACATAATG
>JACDGH010000243.1 GCA_013815395.1 Parachlamydiaceae bacterium | reverse complement strand
CTCATAATTACCCCTCCAGTGTTTTGTTGATCTAAAACACTATTTAACGGAGGGGTCTTTTTTTTTCAAATCACCTGAAATCCGGCATAGGAACTCTGCGTTTCCCCCTTAGCCTCTAAAACGTATAGAAGCGGGACGAAATGGACAGGCCGTATAGAGTCTTTACGAAATGTTCATCGTCTTATCCAATGCTTTAATACCACCCATCAAGTCCATTTTCTGTGTAAAACCTTTTAATTTCACTTCCGCCCCCAATTCTTCCCAAGAACCATTCTGCCGCAAGCGGCATAAAGAGCCTTTGTATTAAAATTGAAGTCAAAAATTAGGGTTAGTTTTGATGCAAAATCAACCCACGTTTTCTAATTACCTCGGGAAATATATGTTATTTTCTCTTTGATAGTTTCTCTTTGATAGTTTTTTCTTTGGTAGTTTTTACTTTGGTAGTTTTTCTTGTTATTTTTTCTTTGGTATTATTATAACCGCATGGTATCGTTATGATAACAAGCCAACGCTCTATCCCTATGAAACTCTTAGAATTAAATTCATTCAGTATTGACAACTTTGAAGGCCCTTTGGATTTACTTTGGCAGTTAATCCAACGGAACGAAGTTGATATTTATCAAGTATCTTTACACGAAATTACAAATCAGTATGTAAAAAAAGCACGTGCTCTCACCGAATGCAATCTTGATGAAGGCGCTGAATTTATAGCTTCTACCGCCGCATTACTTTGGTTAAAAAGCAAAACGTTATTGCCCAAGAATGAACAGCAAGAGCCTCTAACAGAAGATGAATATGACCCCAGATTTGAAGTGATTCATCAATTAGTCGATTATTGCCGCTTTCGTCAAGCAGCTAAAGAACTTGCCGAAAGAGAACAACACCAAAGCTCTTTCTTTGTACGAGGTGTTGAGGAAAGCGAAGCCAGGAAAAATTTAGGAATAGCTCATCTTTCCCTCGATGATCTAGCAATGATGTTTCGACAGGTATTGTCAAAAGCTCAAACTCAAAAAGGCTCCATCTACGAGGAGGAATGGCAAGTTGGCGATAAAACCTCATTAATTCGCTTATTGCTGTCAAAGCAAACCACCATCCCCTTTGCACAACTTTTTAATTCAGAAAAAAGTCGCGAAGAGCTTATTGTTATTTTTTTAGCCCTTCTTGAGCTTATGAAGGCGGGTGAGGCAAGGGTAGTTAGAGATCCTAATACAGAGACCATTTCTATCGTTCAACCTACAATCCTCGAGGCAACCACCGATGGCCAGAGAAATTAATTTATTCGAACAAGAGCAGATTGAGATCATCAGCCCAGAAAAGGAAGAGCAAAGCTCTAATTTATCTTCAGCGCTTCCTGATGTTTTAGATCAATTGCAGGCGGCTCAAAAAACTCAACAACAAGAAAGATTTGCTCGTCAACATGCAAAACGGGTGATAGAAGCGCTATTATTTGTCAGTAGCGACCCTTTACCTTTCACTAAAATTCGCGAAGTGGTCGACACCTTCGAACCTTTAAAACCACGTATCGTCCGCGATCTGATTATGGAACTTCAAGAAGAATACCTTTCGCAGCAGCGTGCCTTTCGACTTGAGGAAATTGCGCAAGGATTTCTTTTGCGCACATGTGAGGAATATAGTCCATACATTGACATATTACTGCGCAATAAACGCACAGAGAAGCTCTCCCAAGCTTCGGCAGAAGTTTTGGCAATCATCGCTTATCGACAGCCGATTACGCGCCCTCAAATGGAAGCTATTCGTGGAGTGGACTGTTCAGGTATTGTTCAAAATCTTCTAGAAAGACAGTTGATCGAAGCTTTGGGCAAATTAGAAGCCCCCGGGCGCCCTACGCTTTACGGGATTACCAAGGATTTTTTAAAACATTTTGGCTTGCGGGATATACAAGAATTATCTACTCATGAGGTTTTATGAAAGTATTTTTAACTCTATTATGCTCTTGTCTAATTCTTATAAGTTGGACATCTTGCTCAAAATCAAAATCCAAAAATGAATTAACGGGTTCAGGAAATGTGATCTCACAAGTTAGAAATGTAATGGGTTTCAATCAAATTCTCTTTAGTGGCAATGGGAATTTAATTATTTCGCAAGGCAATACTGAATCCTTAAAAATAGAAGGGGAAGATAATATTGTTGACTTGATAACGACAGCCGTGGTGGATAAGGCATTGCGCATAGACTATAAAAAAGCAAATATGGCTCACCTCATTAATTCCAAGGCGCCCCTTAACATCTATGTGCAAGTGAAAGATATCCAGGAAATTCGACTCTCAGGCTCGGGAAGTATTTCCACAATCAAGCCTCTCACTGCTTTTCAATTGAAGGTTAGTGTGAGTGGCTCTGGCAGTGGACAAATCGGCATCATTGGACACAAGCTTGTGACAATCTTATCCGGGTCCAGCAATTTTATTGTATCTGGAACCGTTGAAAATCAAGATATTTGGATAAGTGGATCTGGAGATTATCAAGCTGAGAAACTGACAAGTAAGGTGGCCAACGTCAACATTACCGGTTCGGGAAAAGTAACTGTAAATGTGCAAGACGACATAGATGTGCACATCTCGGGAGCAGGCACCGTCAATTATCAAGGCACGCCAAGAATCCGCCAATCAATCTCTGGCTCCGGGAGTATCACTAGAGCGTCAGAAGGTATATAAATTACTCATTGAATGGTTTGAAAGTACAAAAAAAATTTAAAAATATTTAAACACAATTATTTTATTAATTATATTCCATAATTCTTTTTTTGGACTCAATAGGCTTGTTTAATTTATCCAAAAATTAATTTGATAAAATGATTAATTATAATAAATTGCAATAACTAGATGGTTTTATTCTTAGTTGTATGTAAAGATTTAAATCTTTGTAATACTTTGGACATTTTGCATCCTCACTAAGATGATAGAATTCGTCTGCGTGAATATTTCTATAAATTATTCTTTGCTCCTTATTAACGTCTTGATTTAATCGATTAAAGACATCCTCAGCTATCGTTAAAACTTTCCATTGAATCTCTAAAGCATCCTTTTTACTCATAAATTGTTTTACATGCTTTGCCCTATATATTCCATACATATTCCAAGAAGTACATGCTACTAAATAACTTCTTTCAGGTAATCTTGGCAGAGTTTCAAATTTTTTGTTTTCAAAATAGGTTTCAATCATTTCATTTGAAGCTATTTTGACGGCAGTATTTTCAAAATCTTTTTCAAATCCCAAAGGCATACTTTCTGATGGAGGATTAGAATCAAAAATTAAATGACGTTTCAAGACAAATTCATCATTTTCATTTAATGCTTTTGGTGCAGAAGAAATTGAAGACATGGCATTCCTTTAGGTATAACAGTTCAAATCTTACATGAATTCTAAATATTTCCTAAAATTTACACAAGGATTTCATTGAATATAATGCCCATAGACCTAAATTTACGCTTTAAATAAAGTATAGATTTGAGTTCAGTGAAAAAGGTGTTCAATTATGACTTCTTTTCAGATCCTTGAGAACAACCGCAAGTCCAATACTTTCGATTTAAAAATATATACAAAATTGTAAATAAAAAATCTTATTCTTTTCCTAAGGGATAGCTTTCTGTTTCATAGCGCTGTTCAAAATTAAATTTTGCAAGGTAGCACACGTCTTCCCTTGTTATGTTCGGCGTAACTTCTCAAAAACTCAGGGCATTTAATATGAAACCTACCTTCGCTGCGGTTAAAATCAGATACGCCATGAGTTTTTGAGAAGTTACTGTATGGCATATAATGAATAGGAACGAGTGGATGGGAAAATAATTTGCGTTTGGCGAAGCCTTTAGAGTGCGCCGGCTCCTGCCGCGCTCTTTAATTCAGGGGATCACTTTAAGCTCCTAGCATATAGTATAAAGGGATAAGAGCTAAAAAACTTATTGCAAAACCATTGCATTTGCTACAATTGATCTTCTGAATTGAAAAGCGCGGCAGGAGCCGACGCACTCCAAAGGCTTCGCCGGGCTCCGGTCATTTTTTTTGTTTTGACCCAGGCCTGCAGTAACCCTTAAAGTACTGCTAGAGCAACATCCTTTTCGTTTTTTTGCACAGGTCCGTAAAATGAAAAAAGCCTTAACTGCAATGCAGTTAAGGCTTAAGAAAAAAAAGCTTGGCAACGACCTACTCTCCCACACTCTTGTGTGCAGTACCATCGGCGATGAAGGGCTTGACTTCTGAGTTCGGAATGGG
>JACDGH010000015.1 GCA_013815395.1 Parachlamydiaceae bacterium | reverse complement strand
CCATACGGCCTGCCCATTTCGTCCCGCTTCTATACATTTTAGAGGCAAAGGGGGAAACGCAGAGGCGGAGAGAAACGCGGAGACGCTGAGACTTAAATTAATATAAAATATAGTTTAAAGAAGGAGCTACAAAATTAAAAGTTCTATTTAGCTCGAATTTGTAAGTTCGATCTACTGTAAATTACAGATACTTTTGCAACTTTTTTGCGCATGATTGCAGTTTTTATAAGAAATATAATTGCCTTGCATCAAGGAAAATAAAAAATTAAGAAATTAATTATAATTTATGATTTATTTATATTAAGTTATAAAAATAATAGTATAAATATCTATTTATAATTTTGATTGAATTATTTATAAAAAAAAATTAACAAGGGTAAAACTTATGAATACCTTAGGTATCGCAGATCAATTACATAACGTGGACACAACCAGGCAGTGCAGGATGACCGGTATCATCTCAACTTCCCTAAAGCGTTTTAGTAAAGGCATAGGCGCTTCTTTCATATTGTCACCTTTGTCGGCTAGCATTACTCAAATTGCTCAAGCTATGAAATTAATCCAAGCAACAAGTACCCACGAAACAATTCAATTTAGTGTAGATCGATTTCAAAAAAGGCTGTCACAATTTGGTATTATAGGAAAATTTAATGTAGACAATATTGAAATGGCATCGTGTCCTCTAGAAGAAGCGGTAACTCAATATAACTCTCATTTTTCTGGTGCATATGGGGACGGTTTCCGAATAACTGCGCTTGGTACACAATTAAATAGCTTTCACTCTGATGTTCTAATAGCACCTCTTTGGGAAGAGTTGCTATTCCGTGGTTTTATACAGGATGTTTTACTGACACGGATCCCTAAATATATCATAAAAAAAAACATTCCGGGAAAAGAAGCTATTATTGACTCTTCTATTAGTAAGATAGCTCGAATTACACTCTCTGCAGCTTTGTTCTCAGTAGCACACATGAATAACAAAGGCGCAATGCCAGATGCTTATGTCTATGCCCAAATGGCGAATGCATTTATTTTAGGTATAGGATTGGGTGTTGTCAAGGAATCAAATGCAGGGCTTTTGGGCTCAATTGGTGCGCATATGTCTCATAATTTTGCGGTGACAGCAGTCCAAGTTTTAATGAATTGCTAACAGCTCTTTCAAGACCGTTTTTATAGATCTTACAGTCTTTGAAAACTCTCTGTGGCCTATGTGATCTTTGCGATAAATAAATCCACCACTGAGATCACAAAGGATGGCAAAATAACCGAAGATGAATAAGCCCCTTGAATTTCATAGAACATCTCTGTGCTTCTGGAAAATCTCAGAGATGTTCGGGAAAAACTTATGCCTATAGCCCGTTTAGCGCATCTAGCTCATTGTAATATAAATTTTTTAGTGATTCGATGTCTGCAGAACTGGCAGTAATCTTACATCTATCGATAACAAATTTATGGAATCCTTCGGTTTCTATAAGATTATTATCAGTTTGAGATGGAAATATTTCACTTAAACTATCTAGAACTGAGTAAGCAATATATGCGGTGATAGAGATAAGAGCACCAAGCAAGAAGGATCGACCCATCGCCTCATTTATGCTACCCTTATCTAAAGTACCACTGTTTTTTGATGCCCACTTCAAAGTGTCTACTAAACTCATGATTCCAGCTATACACACCCCAGTACCCAAAATTTTTAAACACAAATAAAATTTTTTATTGCTCTCACCCAATTTCTCAATGGTGACATGTTCTTTAATTATTTCTTTTAAAGTTTTAATTTTTGCATTTCTTGTCTCTTGATTTGCTTTATTTTTTGCATTCTTTTTGGAAACATAAACAGCTACATTGTAAACTACAGGTTGATACATTGGCGAAGTGACCGACTTAGGCATAATTTTTCCTTCCTAATTTTTAAATTTATTTCGTTTAAAAAAGGATTAAGTGTTGGTATTCCGTGCTTTAATTCAAAGATGTTGCTGAAACGGATCCCTAAATCTTAGAGTCTTTAACGCCCTCAGTGGTCAATGTGATCTTTGCATTTCGCTACAATTGTTCTTCTGAATTAAAGGGCGCGGCAAAGCCGACGCACTCCAGGGGGCTTTGCCAAAGGCATATTATCTATTTTATTCAAATAAAAATTAACATAATTTTAATTGAATTTTGACCTCAACCTTCATCTATTTACCCAAGTATGTTATTTGCTCGATTTTTTTCTTTCCAAATTATATGATAAAAAAAGAATTCTAACATGAGCTTTTCGATGCTACAGCAGTGGGGACCTTTAACTACACCTCCAACAATCAAATATTTGATTATATGGACATGTGTCTTGGCAATACTATCTGCCGTCATTCAATCAATCTTTGATCAGTTTGGGTTAAGCCCCGGTCCTTTACAATTATTTAGCCTTTCATGGTGGGGCCTCGGCAATTTATATCTATGGCAACCACTGACATACTTATTCGTGCAACCCTATTCATCATCAGGCATAACTTTCTTTTCTCTCATTTCTTTATTTTTTTCAATGTATATCCTGTGGCTTCTAGGAACGACGATATATGATTTGGTGGGTAAAAAGGCCTTTCTGCAATTTTATTTTATATGTGGAATTGGAGCTGGGATACTGGCTTCATTAATGATGCTCCTTTTCGGAAACTATAGTATGCTAGCAGGCTCAGCTCCTGCTATCTTAGCCCTTATGACAGCCTGGAGCATGGCTTATCCTGAAACTGAAGTTGTTTTATTTTTTTTGATTCCAGTAAAGGCCAAATGGCTTGTCTCTGGTCTAATAGTCACTACTTTGCTAATATCGCTCTCACAATGGGATATCGGCAATCTATTTTTATCGTTATCTGCTATTTTTTTAGGCTACACATATGCTTGCTTTTCCTGGGGATGGCATAGCCCGTTTCCTCTAACACAAAAACTTGACTCTGCTTTAGCCTCCTTAGGGTTAAAATTGCTGAAATATAATTTTATACCCGAATGGCTTAAATTTAAGAGCAAGAAAAACCAGCCATCATCTCCCTTATCTCCCTCATCCTCCTTGGGATCAAGTAAAATTGTGGATATAGGTACTGGGGCTCCTCCTGCGACTGATGATGACTTTATCGACCAAATGCTAGCTAAAATTTCCAAGTACGGCGAGCGCTCCCTCAGCTGGAGTGAGCGTCGCCGCATGCAACAAATTTCAGAACGCAAACGAAAAGAGCAAGACGGCATAAAATAGTTGAAGCGTTACTTCAATATACCTTACTTAAATCCCCTCTTCGCAAACTAGCCGGCTGTCTCCACCCTGGATTTCTTTCCAACACTCTAACAGCAGTTTTTTGTTTTAAAGCATAGCCAACTGTAACTAAACTTGATGTCAAAAAAAATGGCAAGAAACTATCTGGGCCTTGACTATAAGCATATGCCCCTGAAAGTAAGCTTAAGCCTATATTAGCGCAACGTTCGATGCCACTTTTAGGATTTATATAAGCCACGATTGCCCTGCCAAACGCAAAACCGCTAATGGTAGCACACAAATAAGACTGATTTGGGCTAACGCCTTCTTTCCAGACCCACTGTGTCGCATTTGATACGACTTCGCCTAAAGTTTGCGCATGCGCGCGATATTCAACCGACTGAGCATTGCCATAAACTTTGGAGGTTGTATTAGATAAAGTGGCATATAAAGAACTGTTTAAAAACTGCTCAGCCTGATCAGTCAAATTAAAATATTTTATTAGATCCATTCAATCTCCTTATTCATATTTTTTGGGATTCCAATTTTTTTTTAATATCGCCTTTTTACATATATAGCATTCTTTTCAAATAACTTCAAATAATTACCAATCAAAACAAACCAAAAATTGACAAAAATATTTAATATATGTTACAATTCTTTTAATTAAATAATTAACTATCAACCTGGTGTAATAAACATGAATGATTTTCTATCATCTCAATCACTATTTAAAAAGAGACAGGGTATGACATTTTCACCAATGCAAGGCCAAAATACGGCACAAATCTCGAAATATTTATTTACTAAAACGCCGTATAGTCGGCGGGATTATACTGAGTTAGAAATCTTTAGACAACAAATCGAATTAGATCAGCAAGGATTACATCACCAACCCTATACATTGAATAAGTCGGGCGTTAAAGTATATAAAACTATTTTTTACGGATTTGCTTTTGTTTTTGTGCTTTTGGGACTTTTTGTAAGTGCGACGAGTTCGACATTTACCTATGCCTTCTTTAACTTTTCAATTGTGCTCAAAACTTTCATTACCCTCATTTGCTTTCTATTAGCACTAGCATCTTTAATCATGGGCATGACCATCCGCACAGAGCGTGAAGCTGTTATGCATTATACCCGCATAGCCAAAACAAATTTATCAAAACTCTATGCGCGTAAAAAATTAAAATTGGGATTGAAGCGTTTTCTAGCCTTTTTTGGTCATCCTGAGCAGGAAACTATTGTTTTAAAGCAAATGTATCATGATGCTAGCGATAAAATCAATGAACGCAAAGAAGAAGTGTTGCATCTAGTGGATCGTATTAATTCGACCTCCACTATGGATATTCAAAAAAAAGAAACTCTCTATAATCAAGCGATTGCAGAATTCAATGATAAACTAACATTGCTGGTGCATACGTTTAAGCATTCTAGTTAGAAGATTAGAGTAGAGAGGGGGTATCCCGCCCTCTTTACTCTACTCCTTTATCTAACGGCGCACCGCGCCCCATATTCAGCACGCAGCGCCATTTGCGCTGTTTGCAGTCCTGCTAATATTCCCTCTTCGTAACGAAATTCAGGATGATATTCTAGTGCGGGATAGTCATTTGGCTGCAACATATCTTCGGTGGTAAGCGTTGGCACGACACGACGTCCAAGAGCCAGCAAAGATTTCTTTTGTCCTTCCACCAACTCATTAAAAAGAACCTCGAGAACATCCCAAGCAATTATATTATTCTCCATTTTCAATCACCCTTTTTTCTTCGCGCCGTTTTTGGAAGAAGTTACGCATCAAAGTAGCAGAATATTCTTCTAAGACACCGCGTCTTATCGTTATTGTGTGCATCGGATGCGGCTTATCAAACAAGTCAATCCAGCTTCCATTTGCCCCATGGCGAAGATCTGGAGCTCCCCAAACCAATACAGGCACGCGCGAAAGCAACATAGCCCCTGCACACATACTGCAGGGCTCAATTGTGCAATACAAAACTGTATCAGCAAGGCGCCAATTATCAATGGCGCCTTCGCCGGCAGTAATGCAAAGCATTTCCGCGTGGGCCGTAGCATCTCTTAGCATCTCCACTTGGTTATGGCCCCGAGCAATAATACGATCGTCTTGCACAAGCACGGCGCCAATAGGCACCTCTGCTTTTTGAAATGCTTTCCAAGCCTCTTTAAGAGCTTCAAGCATGAAGCGTTCATCATCATTATTCGGTTGAATAGAGAAGGGGAAATGCATAAATTGCTACATCCCTATTTAGTTAGTTTACGTTGCAAAGTAACGACTTGTTTTTTGAGACCTTCGACATCTATAGAATATTTCTTCTGTAAACCTTGCAGTTTTTTTTCGTACTTATCAGTTAAGCGTGCAATTTGCTGTTCATAAGAGCGTTGCATATCTTGAAGCGAATTCATTTCATCAAGAGCTTTAGCTTCAGTTTCTTCTTGCTTAATGCTTGCTTGTGCACGGACTGCCAACGCGTCGAAAACCTCTTTAGGAAATACAACTGAGTTCATGACCGAGAAAAGATATGTTTTAGGAGATCCGAATTCATTTTCAGCTTTTTCTACAATATCTATGGATTGTTTTTTCTCAAGCTCTTCCAGATCGTTGAAATCAGAGCTGATCTTACTTAGTTCTTTTTCGAAAAAGTAGTAAAGATCAGTATGCTTTAGCAACCAGCGATTAGAAATGAATTCAGCTAATTCCTCAGCATTTTCGCTATTTTCAATAACATGAATATAAGCTTGAGCGATCTCTTCAGCTGTGAGTTTGTTAAGATTTTTACCTGGAAAATATTGCTTAACAAATGCCCAGTCTTTTTTAAGATGTTCATTTTTTAAGTCTTTCTTTACAGTGTCAACAATAGCTGGCATCCAGTTTTTTAGCAGGGTAAACTTCTCTTTATGAGTGGCATTCTTTAACATGATGTATCCTAAGTTGGGTTATGGTGATGCAAAAACTTTACCAAAGGTGAGGGTGAAAATGCAAGGGAGACTTACAACTCGACTTACAACAAAGGATAATTAAATGACAGACGAACACAACCACCCATTCTACGGTCACGATATTATTCGACGTAACGAACAGCAATACATCCAACAGCTACTCTCTAAATATCAGCACGAACCCGTCTCAGATGAACTAAAGAAGAAAGTGTGGGATGATTTACAGCGCGAAAAACATCTTGGCCGCGTAACTATTCCATTCAGGCTGGGAGTAAGACGCGATCCCTATGGAAAATTTCCTGATGTTATAGAAGTCATTCTCGACACCAAAGTATAAGAAAATCAAGGTCTCGATAACAAGCCTCTTGATTTATAATTCGCCGTGTGCTACAATAAGCCTTTAAAAAATGAAGAAAGCAAAGATATAAAAACAGCCATTGCTAGGCAACTTAAAAGACGGGGGATAGCTGAATGTCTCTAGATAAAGGAACCAAAGAAGAAATTACCAAAAAGTTCCAGCTGCATGAAAAAGACACTGGATCTGCAGACGTTCAAATCGCTATCCTAACGGAGCGCATTGCGGAACTCACGGAGCATTTGAAGCGCGCCCCTAAAGATAACGGCTCGCGCCTTGCCCTACTTAAACTTGTAGGTCAGCGTCGTAGATTGTTGGATTACTTGAATTCAACAGATACGAAGCGCTATCAATCGCTTATCACGAAGCTGAAGCTAAGAAGATAAGCAAAACAACAAAAATCAAGCAAAGGCAGCTTCTCAAAAGCTGCCTTTGTCATTTATGACCCTAAATTATTGGCATAGAAATCAGAAAACCCCCTTTAAATATGTTTCTTAAAGAGTGCTTTCTGAATTCTATCATCCTCTAGATAGCGGTCGCACTGCTGGCTTTAGCCCGAACCACTCATATTTTACATCATCAATACATTAATTGCATTAGTCACTGATGGGATACTTCCCTTCGAAACTTGCACTATTTAGGAGATAGACACCATTATGAAACGCGAAATCATATCAATCACCGTTGGTGATCAAGAAATTACTTTCGAAACAGGTAAAATTGCCCGCCAAGCTAATGGCTCAGTACTTGTTAGAGCCGGCGAAACAGTAGTATTTGCGTCTGCCTGTGCAGCTAATGAAGTTAAAGAAGGTGCTGACTTTTTCCCTTTGCGCGTCGACTACCAGGAAAACTTTTCTGCAATTGGTAAAACCCTAAGCGGCTTTATCAAAAGACAAGGCAGGCCGACGGAAAAAGAAATTCTTGTTTCCCGCTTAATTGACCGTCCAATACGCCCCATGTTTGAAAATGGATATTATAACGAAGTTCAAATCCTCTCATACGTCTGGTCTTATGACGGAGTCAATATGACCGAACCTTTAGCGATTTGCGCAGCTTCTGCAGCTTTAGCTATTTCAGACATCCCACTTCTTAAGCCGATTGCCGCCGTTAGAGTAGGATTTGTTAATGGAAAATTTGTGGTTAACCCAACAGTTGAGCAAAACAAGTCTTCTAAACTCGACCTATTGCTAGCTGGAAGCGATGATGCTATATTAATGATTGAAGGCTTCTGCGATTTCTTGACAGAAGAGCAAGTTTTAGAAGCTCTTACTCTTGGACATGAAGCGATCAAAAAGATCTGTCATGCAATTACTGATTGGTGCAAGCTAGTTGGTAAACCTAAGCAGCTTGCGACTATCCGCAAACTCCCGCAAGAGTTGTTGAATGAAGTTGAACAACTAGCCTCTCCTTTACTTGGACCAGCCCTGCGCATTCACGAAAAGCAAAAGCGTGAAGATGCTATAAGTATTATCAAAGATACTATTAAGAAAGCACTACAGCCTGAAGGAAAAGATCCTGTTTATTCTTCAAATGACATTGCTGGTGCCTTCAAAGAGATTCAATCGAAATTCCTACGTCATATGATCGTTAGTGAAGATCTACGTAGCGATGGTCGCCATTCTAAACAAATCCGTCCGATTGATGTTGAACAACATATTTTACCACGTGTTCATGGTAGCTCGCTTTTCACTCGTGGAGAAACTCAGGCTTTAGCAGTGTGCACCTTGGGTGGAGAAAGCATGGCTCAGCGCTTTGAAGATTTGCATGGCGAAAATAGCCACCGCTTTTATCTTCAATATTTCTTCCCTCCATTTTCCGTTGGTGAAGTGGGTCGCATAGGCGCCCCTGGCCGTCGCGAAGTGGGTCACGGAAAACTTGCAGAAAGATCTTTAGCTGCTATCTTACCGCCAAAAGATGTATTCCCTTATGTTATCCGCATCGAATCTAACATTACGGAATCTAATGGATCCTCTTCAATGGCTACTGTCTGCGGAGGCTGCTTAGCTCTGATGGATGCCGGCGTGCCTATTAAACGTCCTGTTGCTGGCATTGCCATGGGATTGGTCCTGGAAGGAGATCGCTACACTGTATTATCCGATATTTTAGGTATCGAAGATGCGTTGGGCGATATGGACTTCAAAGTAGCGGGTGATAAAGATGGGATCACAGCCTTTCAGATGGACATTAAAGTTGAAGGCATTACATTAGATATTATGCGTACAGCTTTAGCGCAAGCTAAAGAAGGACGCATTCATATTCTTAATAAGATGCTTGAAGTTTGTCCAAACTTCCGCACTCAGATGTCCGATTATGCTCCACGCATTGAAACTATGCAAGTGAAGCCAAGCAAGATCGCCACAATTATTGGACCAGGCGGCAAGCAAATTCGTGCAATTATCGAAGCAACGGGTGTTCAAATCGACATTGATGATAATGGCATTGTGAGCATTGCTTCTTCGAATTTAGAGGGCATTGAAAAAGCTAAAGCCATCATTTTTGGACTAACAGCCGATGTAGAAATTGGCAGAGTTTACACCGGAAAGATCACTTCAATCGTGCCTTTCGGTGCTTTTGTTGAAATTCTTCCTGGAAAAGAAGGTTTATGCCATATCTCTGAATTTGATAAAATCCGCATAGAAAACCTAAATGACTTTGCAAAGCAAGGTGATGTTATTTCGGTAAAAGTTCTGGATATCAATGAACGTGGCCAACTTAAACTTAGCCGTAAAGCAACTTTAGCAGTGTAATGCATAATCCCCTGGGGCAACCCAGGGGATTAATTAATATTTAAAGATTTCAATTGGCAGTGTTCACTTATTCAGTCGATTCCTCTCTGTCTTCTTAGTGGCCTCGTATTCTTTTGATTCTTTTTCGAATTCACTTAATTCTTCGTTTTGTTCCTCTTCGCTGTTATCTAAAGGAATAGCATAGATATCCGTTTTATCAATTTCGCCATGAAAATTGTAGGTTGGATGGTCGTTGTATTGAGCGGATCTATCAATGACTGGCTCCCCTGCCACGATTACTCCACAAAAACAAACTGTAAACATTCCTGCAATTAAACATAATTTTTTTTGAATCATTCGCTTTCCCTCATGAGGTATAGATTTATTTTTTTGTGCTCTGAATTAACTTTGCCAATTTGGATTTTCAAAATCAATCAATAATGGTGGAAATGATAAAAACGACATAACGATGGAAATGATAAGAAACGATATAACGATATCAGCAGGATCATTTAAATAGCTTATAATCAATTACTTAGATAATTATAATTTATTAAAAGTTTAATTTAAAGACCCACAGACCCTAATTTACAAACCCCTACAGACCCTATCGTTATATCGTTATATTGTTCCTATCGTTTCTATCGTTCCTATCGTTTCCATCGTTTCCATCGTTATATCGTTCCTATCGTTATATCGTTCCTATCCTATCGCTGCGCCTATTCACAACTTGGATCAATAAGGCCACTTCCAATTGCGAATTTCTGGTAAGTCATCCCCAAACTCTTCGATGTAATTTTTGTGCTCTAGCAATTTGCTTTCAACCATTTCTCGAATATCAGCACTTTTATGGGAAATCTTAGGAACGCGTTCCACCGTATCCAGAAATAAGTGAAAACGGTCCAAATCATTGACAACGACCATATCAAATGGAGTAGTTGTCGTCCCCTCTTCCTTGTAACCCCTAACATGCAAATTATCATGATTCGTGCGTTTATACGTCAAACGGTGAATCAACCATGGATATCCATGAAAAGCAAAAATTATCGGTTTATCTTTTGTAAATAATTCATCAAACTCTTGATCAGAAAGCCCATGCGGATGTTCGCTTTTTGGCTGAAGAACCATCAAATCGATAACATTAATAAAACGAATTTTTAACTCAGGCACGTGCTGCCGAAGTAAATCAACAGCAGCAAGAGCTTCCATGGTAGGTACATCACCTGCACAGGCCATGACAACATCGGGTTCTTGTTCTAAAGTATTACTTGCCCATTCCCATATACCAAGACCTTTAGTACAGTGTTTAATAGCTTCATTCATGCTAAGGTATTGCAGAGCCGGCTGTTTGCCTGCCACGATCACGTTGACATAGTTTCGACTTTTTAAACAATGATCCGCTACAGAGAGTAATGTATTTGCATCCGGCGGTAAGTAGATGCGTATCACTTCGGATTTTTTGTTTGCCACATGGTCAATGAAGCCGGGATCCTGATGGGAAAATCCATTGTGATCTTGGCGCCATACATGCGATGTTAATAGATAGTTAAGTGAGGCAATGGGTCTACGCCATGAAATTTGACGGGTGGTTTTAAGCCACTTAGCATGTTGATTAAACATGGAGTCTATAATGTGAATGAATGCTTCATAACAGGAAAAAAGACCATGCCGTCCAGTCAAAAGATAGCCTTCAAGCCACCCTTGACAAAGATGTTCACTTAATATCTCCATAACTCTTCCCTCGGGATCAAGATATTCATCATCTGTTGAATAAATTTTACCGTTAAAAGTTCTTCCAGTCACTTCAAACAAGGCCTCCAAACGATTAGAAGCTGTTTCATCTGGTCCCATAACACGAAAATTGCGACTCCCCATATTGAGCTTCATAATATCTCTAATAAAAGATCCCAAGATACGAGTAGACTCGGCGATCATTTGTCCGGGCTTTGCTATTGTTATAGCATAATCCCGAAAATCTGGCATTTTTAGATCTCTGAGTAGCGCTCCACCATTAGCGTGAGGATTGGCACCCATTCTGCGATTTCCTTGCGGGGCTAATTCAGCAAACTCATCCTTTAGCCTACCCTCTGCGTTAAAAAGCTCTTGAGGACGGTAGCTCTGCATCCAATCTTCAAGAATTTTTAAGTGACTTGGATTGGTAGCTAAATCCGTAAACGGAACTTGATGTGCACGCCACGATCCTTCAACTTGTTTTCCGTCAATTTCTTTAGGTCCTGTCCACCCTTTGGGAGTTTGTAGAATAATCATCGGCCAGCGAGGCCGCGCACTGACATTTTGCTGCCGCGCCTGCTTTTGAATTTCTTTAATTTCAGCAAGAACAACATCCAATGTGCTTGCCATTATTTGATGCATCGTTTCAGGATCTGAGCCAGCCACAAAATATGGATGGTATCCATAACCCTTAAAAAGATCTTCCAACTCCTCGCGGCTGATACGAGCAAGGACTGTTGGATTGGCAATTTTAAAACCATTTAAATGGAGTATAGGCAGTACAGCTCCGTCATGAATAGGGTTAAGAAATTTATTCGCATGCCAACTTGCCGCCAAAGGCCCCGTTTCAGCTTCGCCATCTCCAATGACACAGCAAGCGATTAAATCAGGATTATCAAAGACTGCTCCATAAGCATGCGTAAGAACATATCCCAACTCCCCTCCTTCATTAATTGAGCCAGGTGTTTCTGGCGCCACATGACTAGGGATACCTCCAGGGAAGGAAAATTGCTTAAAAAGCTTCTTCATCCCTTCTTCATCTTGAGATATGTTTGGATAAAATTCTGAATAAGTTCCTTCAAGATAAACATTGGCAACCACTCCAGGGCCACCATGACCTGGTCCTGCTAAAAAAATCATATTAAGATCGTGGGCCTTGATGATTCGATTGAGATGAGCATAAATAAAATTTAATCCTGGCGTAGTTCCCCAATGGCCCAATAATCTTCTTTTAACATCCGTAAGAGAAATGCTTCTTTTGAGCAGCGGATTATTCAAAAGAAAAATTTGTCCAACCGAAAGGTAATTCGCAGCCCGCCAGTATGCATCGATTTTTTTTAACTCTTCGATAGTTAGATCATTTTCGTAATCTTCTCTATTTAAAGTAGATTCTAATATTTTAAAATGTTCCATTAGCCCTCATTTTTTCAATTGTAGAAGCAATGCACCAATCTTCTTCGGTTGAAATCACCAGAACCTGAACTGCAGAATCATCAGAAGAAATAATGGCATTAACCGGCGATTTTAAATTTTTGCTATCATCTAAACTAATACCAAGATGAAGTAATCCTTGGCAAGCTGCTTGGCGAACAGCTGCTGCATTTTCTCCAATTCCGCCTGTAAAAACTAAAGCATCACATCCCCCCAGCACTGCCATCATCGCCCCAATACCACGTTTCAATGCGTGTATATACATGTCAAAGCTTAAAATTGCTCTGTGGTTACCTTCTGAACACAAATTGATAATGTCACGCATATCACTTGTCACCCCACTTATCCCTTTTAAGCCGGAATCGTGATTCAATATCTGAAAAAGATTATCAGGAGATAAACCATGCTGCTGTTGCAGAAATAAAAGAATTGCAGGATCTATAGATCCACATCGACTTCCCATCATCAAGCCTTCAAGCGGAGTGAATCCCATAGTTGTATCCACCGAACGATTATTTTCGATAGCGGCAATTGAGGCTCCGTTACCAAGGTGACAACAAACAATCTTAATATTGTCTTTTTTTAATACAGCTGTGCATTTTGCAGAACAATATTCATAGCTAATACCATGAAATCCATAGCGTTTTATTCCTAATTCTTTCCAGGAATAAGGTCCGGCATAGGTGCTCGCGGCAATAGATAGGGTGGCATGAAAAGCTGTATCAAAAACTGCAATTTGCGGGGTTTGGGGACTCAACTCTTGAAGAATTTCAATACCCTCTAAGTTTTGAGGATTATGTAAAGGCGCTAAGGTGAAAAGTTTTTTTATGGTTTGCTTTACTGCAGCTGTAATTAGAACAGGGCATTGAAATTGCTCCCCTCCATGTACAATGCGATGTCCAATAACATCGATACTTGATAGGGGGGTAGGCATCTGATCAAGTCTTTTTCGTATTTCTATTTTATGCCCCGTGATCGATGGCGATTTTTTCCATTCATAAGTAGAACTCCACACTGGGAGCTGGGGTTGACTTAAAATCGTATGCTGGATGTCATATAAAGCGAATTTATAACTACTCGATCCACTATTTAAGACTAATATCTTCATGAGAAATTTCTTTAAAGTTAATGTGGAGAAACGACTTTAAGGCCAATAATTGATAAAATAAGACATAATAAGAAAAAAAGACGCCAAAAATCAGTGGGTTCGCCAAAAAAAGTAATTCCCACAATAGCAGTTCCAAAAGCTCCGATGCCTGTCCACACGGCATACGAAGTTCCTAACGGGATATCTTTTAAACTCATCGATAAAGAGAAAAAACTAAAAATAGCCAATATAAAAAATGTTATAGTTGGCCAAGGCTTTGTGAAATTTTCAGAAAGTTTGAGAAAAGTTGTAAATCCCACTTCAAAGAGTCCTGCAATACAAAGATATATCCATGCCATAAACAACCTATTTAAAATATTAAAAGATGTAACCCTTACGTAATAGCAGAAAAGCTATTGGCGCGCTATTGAAAAATTTGCTGGTGATTTGCAAACTTCCGATCCTGTTTAAAACATAATGAAAACAATAGAAATATCATTCCCTCAACACTTCTGAAAATAAAAAAAAGGGATTTAAGAACATATTTTCTGCTGGATTTTATTGAAAGAGTCCATTAAAATCTTCTCACCATGCACCATTAGTGCACCATAAACCTTAAAAAGAGAGACTAATATAATGTTTAAAAAAATTAATTACCTCGTATTTGTATGTTTAGTTGCAATTAAAACAATCCTTGCTGTAGAAACGCTTGAAACAGGTTGTGTCACGCAATTAAATGATACTCAGTTTGAAAGTTTTATTCAAAAAGCCGAAAAACCTGTGATCATAGATTTTTGGGCCCCATGGTGTGCTCCCTGCATGAAAATGAAGCCACTATTTGAAGAATTGGCAAATGAACTTAAAGAACAATATCTTTTTGTTAGCGTGAATATTGACGAAAGTCAGCAGATTGCCAAAACATATGATGTTACGAGCATCCCCACTTTCAAAGTAATTAAGAATAATACTGTTATAGGAACTTTTATGGGGGAGACAGCTAAAGAAAGGTTTATAGAACATATCGATTACGCCATTCATAAAAAACCAACTTTAAATACCCTTTTTTCAGCTGTTCAGACAGGCGATAAAGAATTGGTCGCGACATGTCTTACACATAAAGATATAGACATAAATGGAATTATCTCGATGAATGTAATGAATGAGGCTATGCCGATGACCCCATTAATGATGGCTATTTCGCAATCCATCTTCGCTCAATCTTCTCTTGAAATCATTACAATGTTACTAAAAGCAGGTGCCCAGACAGATCTAGAAATCGATTCTCCTAAATTTGATAACTCCATGGTTGTCATCGGACGGGGTAAGACGAGTGCTCGATTATTTCTTGAGGAAATGGTAAAAGAGTTTTCAGAAATAGACCTTGCAGCACTCAATAATGAGACAGCTCGACAAACTGTTTTAGAATGCAAAGCAAAAGCATCTACTATTCTAAAATTATTTCAGGATACTTCTAAATGAGACTGGCACGTGAAACATAGAGTTTGTAGAGCCGCACTTCCGAAGCTGACAAGAAATAGCTGAAGCTAGGTCATTTGCCTTTGGCGAAGCCTTTGGAGTGCGTCAGCTCCTGCTGCGCCCTTTAATTCAGGAGATCACTCTAAGCCCCCCTAGCATATAATAAAGGAATAAAAGACTAAAAAACTTTTTACAAAACCATTCTATTTTGCTACAATTGATCTTCTGAATTAAAAGGCGCAGCAGGAGCTGACGCACTCCAAAGGCTTCGCCAAAGGCAAATTATCTATTCTGCTATTCTTTGTCAGCCTCGGAAGTGCGGCTCTACTAATTTTATAAATCATTACCCGTAAACAGTTTGTGACTTACGGGTAATGGGTGGGCTCTACCGCGCCCTTTAGTTCAGGAGGTCCGTTAAAGCGGAATACAATCATTTTGAATAAAGATTTTTAGCCTTTATTCTCTTTAAATACATCCTAGGGTGCTTAAGGTGATTTCTTGAAATAAAAGGGCGCGGCATAGGCGACGCACTCCAGGGGCTTCGCCAAACGCAAAATAATCTATTGCGTTCTATTTCCTGTCAGCCCTGGAAGGGCGGCTCTAAACGAGCCCAGGCTAAAGGCAGCCCTGGAAGGGCAACTGCAGGCCTGAGCTCCTCGTGCCTTATTAAAGATGTATGCAGTTACAAAATTTGTTAATATTTAGGTAGTCCACTTACAGCTTCCAAAATTGCATTCGCATCGCGCTTTTGTTTTGATTCTGAAGTATCCATGCCTAATTTTACTAAGACCACTGCTCCTACGCCTAAACCAAGCAATGTCCCTGTTGCCATGAGAGCAGGAGCTCCCAAAACAGCCCCAACAACTGCAATGGTACAAGCTGCAGCGACAGTAATAACAGCAACTAAATTGAAAATATTATTTTTCCGACTACGATCCAAGATATTGTCTCTAAGAGTCGCTATTTTTGAGAGTTGACCTACTAATTCAGCGTTTGTAGATGTTTTCTTCAAAATTTCTATTTCTTGTTTGAAAATCGTATTTTTATCTATATTTTTTTCAACTTTCTTGAAACATTTAATATAATTCCCGATAGCATAAAAAGCCGCAGCTCCCACAAATGTACTAAGTATACCAACCGCAAATCTTAAAGCCTCATTACTGCCTTCTCTATCGATTCTGGAGTAACCACTAGGGGCTACAATAATTGTTGGACGATTCCAAAAAGAATTATAACCAGAGTCATGATAATGATGTTGATGCACACGTCCGCGAACGGGGCACCTTTTTGTACCTGCAGATGAAGTATCTTTAGATTCAGATAAAAGAATATTGTTTGCAATTTTTTTTGTAGATTTTACGAATCTTTCAACATTATCATTAATTGGGGCTGAGGGTGAAGCTGAAACTCTCACGGGTGGTATAGCACTTTGTCCAAAATGAGGCATATTTACTGCTGACATAAAATTTTCTCCTTTTTAATTATTTATCATGATTCATTTCATGCAAACATGAATGATTCATCTATTGCAGAATTAAATAATATACCTGTTTATTGTAAATATTTGATTAATTTCATGTTAAGAAATGATTAATTTTTAGGTATTTAAGGCATTCGACACAATAACTTGTGCTTCGTTCAAAATTTGTTCCAAACTTGAATTATCGATAAAGCTTTCTGCATAAATCTTGTAAATGTCTTCAGTGCCTGAAGGTCTGGCGGCAAACCACCCATTTTGCGTAGAAACTTTTATTCCCCCAATTGGAGCCCCGTTTCCTGGAGCGGTGGTCTGTATCGACTTGATTGACTCCCCAGCTAAGGTTTTGATGTGGATGCTATCCACCGTTATTTTTTTTAATAGTGCTTTTTGCTGGCGCGTAGCTGGGGCGTCTATGCGCTTAAAATAGGATACACCAAATTCACGCGTCAACTCTTCATACAGTACACCAGGATCTCTTCCAGTTTTAGCAGTTATTTCAGCGGCAAGCAACCCTGGAATGATCCCATCCTTATCAGTTGTCCACACATTGCCATCCATACGTGCAAATGTGGCTCCGGCGCTTTCTTCTCCCACAAAGGCTAGGGATCCCTCAAGTAAGCCTTCTACAAACCATTTAAATCCTACAGGCACATCGTAAAGACTTCTTCCAAGTTTTGCAGCAATTCGGTCAATCATCTGACTACTGACGATCGTTTTACCGATGCCAGAAGTTTTCCTCCAATGGGGGCGATGCTGAAATAAATATGAGATAGCGACTGAAAGAAAATGATTTGTCGGCATTAGACCCGCACTTTTGGTTATAATGCCATGTCGATCATGGTCTGTGTCACAAGCAAAAGCGATATCGAAGCGATCTTTGAGTGCAATTAATTCTTGCATAGCATAGGGGGATGAAGGATCCATGCGGATCTGTCCATCCCAATCTACAGCCATAAAACGAAACGTAGGGTCTACTTTTTCATTGGTAACCGATAAATTCAAACCATAGTGTTCAGCAATATGCTTCCAATAATGCACTCCTGCTCCTCCAAGTGGATCTACCCCTATATGGATCTTGGAATCACGGATGCAATCCATATCAATCACATTACATAAGTCATTAATATAGCTTGTGCGAAAGTCATATGCATGGGTAGTCGAGGATTTACACGCTTGATCATAGGGGAGACGGGAAACGCCGCGCATGTGATCAGCAAGAAATTGATTGGCCTTACTTTCAATCCATGAAGTGATGTCTTGATCGGCAGGTCCACCGTGAGGTGGGTTATATTTGATTCCTCCATCTTTTGGAGGATTATGTGAGGGAGTGATGACAATACCATCAGCAAGACCTGTTGTACGTCCTCGATTATGTAATAAAATCGCATGCGAGACCACAGGCGTGGGGGTATATTCATGATTTGCAGCAATCATAGTCTCAACTTTATTGGCAGCCAAAACTTCTAAGACAGAGGCTAAGGCTGGCTCTGAGAGAGCATGGGTGTCCACACCGAGAAACAAGGGACCAATAATTTGCTTTTGAGAGCGGTATAAACAAATTGCCTGCGCAATAGCCAGAATATGTCTTTCATTAAAACTTTTATCTAATGATGAACCTCGATGTCCAGAAGTCCCAAAAGAAACGCGTTCTTCTGGTAAGTTAACATCGGGTATTTCATTAAAATAAGCGCTTATTAAGCGAGGAATATCTACTAACATGGCATCATTTGGAAGCTTGCCGGCAAAGGGACTAATAAGCATGATCACTCGAGAGTAAGAAAATTTATAATTTATTTTTCAGTTTTATATACTTCATCAAGTAGTACCGCAGGCGCTTCCAGGAAGGACTGTAAAGTTTTTAAAAACTCAGCTCCAGCCACTCCATCGATCACGCGATGGTCACCGGAAAGGGTGAGTACGAGCTCATTGCCTGGAACAACTACTCCATTGCGCACTACGGGCACAGATAAAATTCCACTCACGGCTAAAATGGCAGCTTGAGGAGGATTTATAATTGCAATGAAATCAGAAACTCCATACATGCCGAGATTAGAAATAGTAAAAGATCCACCTTTATACTCATGAGATTCAAGCTTTCCTTCCTTGGCACGCGCAGATAAAGCTTTAATCTCAGCGGCCAGATCAGAGATTGGCTTCAAGTCGGCATGCTTTACAATTGGGGTGATAAGTCCCCCTGGAATGCTCACAGCTATGGAGATATCAATTGTTTTAAAACGGATCAAAGTGTTATTTGCTGCATTAAAACCGCTATTAACACCTGGGTGCTTTTTAAGAGCAAGGGCAGAAGCTTTTACAATAAAATCGTTATAAGTCAGGCTAATACCGTGGAGCTTAAGCTGCGCTCGGATATCGACTAAGGGTTGAGCATTAATTTTCATGGAGACGTAGAAATGAGGGATGGATGCTTTCGCTTCTTGGAGCCGTTGACTAATCACTTTTCGCATAGGTGTCAGCTCTTCTTCGAAATAGGAACCTGATTCTGCAGTTGTAAATGGCTTAATGAGTTCATGCGAGTGGTTAAGAGAACGTGCATTAGCTAAATCGCGACTAATAATGCGGCCGCCGGGCCCTGTTCCTAAAAGGGACGATAAGTCCAATCCTTGCTGCTTAGCCAACTTTCGGGCGAGAGGGGAAATTTTAAGACGCTCTCCATGAGATCGCGCAGGCTCACTGGATACAGAAGCTGCTGGCTTATCGGGGGCTTTGGACTGTACCTCAGAAGTATGGGGAGCAGTGTCTGCGCCTTCCGCTTTATAGTCCTCAATACTTTCTTCTTTATCTTCTGTGAAAATAGCAATAGGTTGATTAACCTTAGCCTCAGTGTTATTTTTTAAAAGAATTTGGCGCAACCATCCACTATCCAATGCATTATATTCAACTGTTGCTTTATCAGTGGCCACTTCAAAAAGTAATTCATCAGCGTTGACGAATTCCCCTTCTTTTTTGTGCCATTTAATAATCGTACCTTGTTCCATGGTGGGAGACATCTTTGGCATTGTCAGTGTAAATGGCATAGCAACTACATTTTTAAAAGGTTAAATATTCAAATATTCAAACATTGATTAACCGAAGCAATAATCCGAGGGATGGTAGGCATCGTTTCTTTTTCTAATACTTTAGAGTAGGGCATGGGTGTTTCTCTCTGACACACACGCACAAGAGGTGCATCGAGATCATCAAAACAATGTTGTTGAATTTGAAAGGCCACTTCGGCTGCAATTCCTGTAAAAATATGGCCTTCTTCAACAAGCACACAATGATGGGTTTTTTGCACAGAGGTGATAATAGTTTCAATATCCAGTGGCTTAATCGTACGCAAATCGATAAGCTCTACTTTGATTCCTTTATCATGAAGTTCCTTAATTGCATGTTTGCAAACAGTGACCATTTGTCCATGCGTCACAATAGTGATATCGGTGCCTTCTGCCACAATTTTAGCCTTGCCAATCGGCACAAGATATTCCTCCACAGGAATTCCCATTTTATCACCATAGGCCAGCTCGGACTCGAGAAAAAGCACGGGATTATTATTGCGAATAGCGGATTTTAATAAACCTTTGGCATCATAGGGATTGTTAGGGGCTATAATTATCAATCCTG
>JACDGH010000242.1 GCA_013815395.1 Parachlamydiaceae bacterium | reverse complement strand
AACATGATGACATGCCAGTTGTTGAGATCAAAAAAACGTGTGTATTCATCGCTACAGCCAATTCCAGGTCCTCCATGTAAGATAACAACAGGAATACCGTTAGGATTTCCATATGTGGCGAAATAAAGCTGATGTTTTTCAGAAACTTGCAAAAAACCTTCAGTCTGTGGAACTTCTATTGAATAGGGAACAAATTCTTTGACAGTACTCACAAATTGAACTTTATTTTCAATTGACTGTATATTAAATGAAAGCATAGAAATTAAACCTAATAACAAATATCTCATTTGAGCTCTCCTAAATTTTTTTTTTAGTATTCAATATAAACAAGAGGGGTCAGGAAGTCAATAGTTTCGAGCTGGATTTAAATCTGAAATTATACTTAATTTGACGCTTAGATCAACGCAATAAATATTCAATCAATGGGAAGTCCTTCAAATTCAGCTGAGTTTGTAGTCTTTAGATTTTGACTGTTATCGTTTGACACAAAAGGCTAACTTGCTTATGCTACTGCTATTAATTCATTTATATCCAAAATTGAAAGTGGCATTTGTATGTTAAAGAGTATGACGGCTTATGGTCGGGCGTGTCGCATTTCATCAATAGGTCACTTTGTTGTCGAAATTCAATCCGTAAATCGCAAGCATTTAGAAGTGAATACATTACTGCCAAAAGAACTATTGCGTTTTGATGCGGATGTTAAAAAGTGGATCGCGGCTCAGGTTGGACGTGGCCAGGTCAATGTCAAACTATCCGTCAAATTTGATCAAGAAAGTCCATTAGTTGTTAACCCTAACCTAGCCCTAGCTAAGCAAATTAAAGCCGCCTGGGATGCCATTGCACTTGAATTACACTTGCCTCCTGAAAGAGGATTCACCTTATCCATGCTATCAGCAGAATCGGGATTGCTTCTGTATGATGAGGATGTGAAGGATGAAGAGTTGTACCGTAAGGCCTTGCATGAAGTCATTTCCGATGCTTTGAAACAGCTGATGATCATGAAATTACGTGAAGGTGCAGCCCTTCATGAAGACATTAGTGGCCGTTTTGAGAAGACAATTCCTATCATAAAAAATATTGCCTTAAAGGCGCCTGGTGCTACTGAAAGATTTAGGCAGCGACTCTTAGAGCGTTTGAATGAAGTCATGTCAGGAAATATTGAACATGAAGAGCGACTTCTCCGCGAAGTTTGTGTGTATGCTGAAAAAATTGACATTGCTGAAGAGATCACCCGTTTTGATTCCCATCTTAAGCAAGTGGCTATTTTGCTGAAATCCGATGAAGTGGCGATTGGAAAAACCTTAGAATTTCTTGTACAAGAGCTTAACCGTGAAATTAATACGATTAGCTCTAAATCTTCAGATATGGACGTTTCGCGCTGGGCAGTGGAAATTAAGAGTGAATTGGAACGCATACGCGAACAAATTCAAAATGTTGAGTAACGAATGAAACTGTTAGGCAATTTGAAGCAAGGGCTTGTTTTTATATTAAGTGCGCCTGCTGGTACGGGGAAGACGACTCTCGTGCAAAAACTTGTCACTGAATTCCCAGTAGTTGTAGCTAACGTCTCTTACACAACGCGCGCGCCTCGTACGGGGGAAATTAATGGCTCGCATTATCATTTTGTGACCGAAGCGGATTTTCTTGCACGGATTGCCAAAGGTGAATTTCTTGAATATGTGCAGCTTTATGGCGATTATTATGGGACTTCGCAGCTTTGGCTAGAGGAGCAATTAGCTCATGGCAAGCATGTGTTCTTAGTGATAGATACGCAGGGAGCTAAACTTTTAAAAGAAAAAATTAATGCCATCCATATTTTTGTGAGTCCACCTTCCTTAGAAGTTCTCGAAAAGCGGCTTCAATCTCGCAAGACAGAGCCTGAGAGTGTCATTCAAAAGCGATTAGATTGGGCTAAGCAAGAGATGCTGGCCAAAAACGCTTATGATTATCTTATCATAAATGATGATCTTGATACAGCCTATCAGGTGCTACGCAGTATTGTTATTGCGGAAGAACACAGGATCGGATAAGATAGGAAGTTTTATTATTAAATCAAAAGGAGAACTGCATGGAATCTAAAATCCCTTTGACCAATGAAAAAGTCCGCAAAAAGTTTAAAAGCCAATTTGATCTAGTTAATTACGCAATTAAACTTGCCGAAAATATGATCAGAACAGGTCGTGATTGCCGTGTAAAAATCGATTCGCAAAACCGCGCTTTACAAATACTAACTGAAATCATTCATGACAAAGATCAATTTGACGAAATCCCTGTAGAAGAAGTTGTCGCAGTTGAAGAAATCCGACGTCCCGAGCGTCATGATCGCTTTGATCGGAGTGAAAGAATCGAGCGTGAGCATAATGACCGTCCAGAAGAAGGACGCCGGTTTTCAAAAAGCGGAGACCGCAAAAAACCTCGAAAAATTTTAGCGGATTAGAGTTGATAGTGCTGGCAGCGGTCGATCCTTTAGATGTAGCTCTGTTTAGTATAAGTATTCTTGTTGTCTTTTTGATCTTTTTTGGCATATTCATTTTTGGAATATGGCTTTCTCGAGCAAAAGGCAGTTTAAGTCCTTATAGTAAACAGCCAATGCGCAAAGGGGAAGATCTCTCCTATGATTCTAAGGTAAAGGTATTGCGTTTCTTATATGAAATGCATCAATACGATAACCGGATTTTTGAAATAAGTAATTCGGCGGTCTGTCGTGAAACAGGCCGCATTTTCCCTCATGCTATTACCTGGTATGGGATTGTTAAGCTCGATTGGACTTTTCTTAGGAAGCGTTATCCTGGGAATTTTGTTTCTTGGGGTAGTTTGACAATCGACCAGCAGGAGCTTGTGCGTGCAGCCCATGGAAACATTGAAGGCTTTCAGCTTGATTTTTCTTCTCCAGCTCCTCAGCCTCAAAGGATAGAAGCTAAATATGCCTTTGCTAAGCCGGGGCCATTATATGTCGATATCGATACAAAAGTGCTTATTGGGTGGCAGAGTGTGCCTCGAAGCGATTTCGAAGTTTTAATAGTACAAAAACCCGATAACCTCATCATTTTAGGGTCGAGTTAAATACAAGGTGATTTTTCATGTCCAATAAAGTTCTTATTACATCAGCATTACCTTATGCAAATGGTCCTCTTCATTTTGGGCATATTGCAGGGGCTTATTTACCCGGTGATTGTTACGCCCGTTTTGAAAGATTGCTAAAAAAAGAAGTGTTATATATTTGTGGTTCCGATGAGTATGGTGTAGCCATTACTATGAGTGCTGATAAAGCGGGTCGTAAGCCACAGGAACACGTCGACATTTATCATGAAGTGATCCGCTCATTTTTTGAAAAGCTTAATATGTCATTTGATCATTATTCTCGCACAACTTGGAAAGGGCACGTTAAGCCCGTGCAGCAATACTTTCTGGATCTTTATGCAAATGGCTTCATTGAAGAACAGATGACGGAGCAATTGTATTCAGAAGCTGATGATAAATTTCTTGCGGATAGATATGTTGTAGGTACGTGTCCACGCTGTAGTTTTGATGGTGCCAGAGGGGATGAGTGTCAAAAGTGCGGCGCTAGCTATGAGGCCACCGATCTTAAAAATCCACGTTCAAAACTAACTAATGCCCCGCTTGTACTTAAAGCCACCAAGCATTGGTTCTTGATGTTGAACAAATTTAAGGATAGGCTTTTAAAATGGCTTGAGACAAAAGATTGGAAGCCAAATGTCGTTAATTACGTGAAAGGCTATGTCGAAGAGCTACGTCCACGAGCGATCACGCGTGATTCTGCCTGGGGTATTCCTGTTCCTCTGCCGAACACAGAAGGTAAAGTGCTGTATGTCTGGTTTGATGCCCCTATAGGCTATATTTCTGCCACTATGGATTGGGCCGAAACTAGTGGCGATCCTGAGAGTTGGAAGAAATATTGGTCTGATCCGGACACAAAATTAGTCAATTTTATTGGTAAGGACAATATTCTTTTTCATGCAGTTGTATTTCCTGCAATGACTATGGGGCAAAATCAACCCTACAAGCTTGTCGATGAGCTTCCCGCAAATGAATTTTATAATCTTGAAGGGAGACAATTCAGCAAGTCCGATGGATGGTACGTCGATTTAGACACCTTCTTTCAAACGTATTCGACCGATCAGATTCGCTATACGATTGCAGCAAACGCCCCGGAAACTTCTGATGCGGAATTCAGCTGGAAAGATTTTCAAATGCGCTGTAATACAGAATTATTAGGGAAATTTGGCAATCTGGTTAATCGTGTGTTAG
>JACDGH010000241.1 GCA_013815395.1 Parachlamydiaceae bacterium | reverse complement strand
TGGTTCTTGGGAAGAATTGGGGGCGGAGGTGAAATTAAAAGGTTTACACAGAAAATGGACTTGATGGGTATTAAAGCATTGGATAAGACGATGAACATTTCGTAAAGACTCTATACGGCCTGCCCATTTCGTCCCGCTTCTATACGTTTTAGAGGCAAAGGGGGAAACGCAGAGGCGGAGAGAAACGCGGAGACGCTGAGAACTAAATTAGTATAAAATATAGTTTAAAGAAGGAGCTACAAAATTAAAAGTTCCATTTAGCTCGAATTTGTAAGTTCGATCTACTATTTTTTTAAATCCTCTCGCCTGTAAATTACAGATAACCAACTTTCTCGGCGCCTCCGCGTTTCTCACCGTCTCTGCGTTTCCCCTTAGCCTCTAAAACGTATAAAAACTACCCTAAGAAATCCCGCCCCCAATTCTTCCCAAGAACCATTTAAAATTGCCCTCATTGCAAATTTTTTTAAAAAATTTTTAATCGTGCACATTTTATTAGTTTGACTTATCATCTTCGGAAGATCCAGGCCTAATCCAGACGTAGACTTTTGTCGTCTTAATAATTATACAACCAAAAATCTATTAATTGTCGATACTTTAATCTTTTAACAATAAATTTATAAAAAAATAATTATGTTAACTAAAAAATATATTTCATCTTTTTTAATATTACGAGTATTGCATATCAATACCTTACATGTTACAATAGCCGAATGGTAGTTGAAATAAATATTATCTTCAGTATTTATAATTTAAACCTTAACTAAGGACTAACATGAATAAATTAAAATATATTGTCTTGTGTTGCGGCTTTGTTGGATTAGCAATTATTGCAAATAATTCAATTGGAGTAAAAACTGTGGGCCAGAATTTAGATAATGGAATTGAAAAAACGCAAGATGCCTATGAAAAATCTAAAGAAAAAACCTCTGATGCCTATGATAAGTCTAAAGTTAAAGTAAAAGATACTTATGAAAGTGCAAAAGAAAATGTTTCTGATGCCTATGATCAGTCCAAGGTAAAAGTAAAAGATACATATGAAAGTGCAAAAGAAAAAACTTCTGATGCCTATGATCAATCCAAGGTAAAAGTAAAAGATACTTATGAAAGTGCAAAAGAAAAAACCTCTGATGCTTATGATCAGTCAAAAGAAAAAGTAAAAGATACTTACGGTAAAACAAAAGAAAAAATAAAAGATACATACAATGAAAGTTTAGAAAAGTCTAAATCTAAATAAATAGTATTTAATTTTAATTTAATTAAAGTACAATTTTTATTGATTATTTGTTTAATAGCCTTTTCTTTGAAGGCAGTTACTGCAAATGTAGTAACTGCCTTTTTCGTATATATTTTGGGTTGTGATGAATGCTCGAAAGAATTATAAGTCAAAAGACTATCTCTTATTCGGAAAAACCATGCTTTTCTATTTAATTTTATTGATTGCCACGCCTTTTTGTATTTTTGCACAAGAGAGTGGTTGTTATTTAAATATTGAGCGCAATTTCTTCAATGAGAGCGTCGTCAACCAAGCGCTTGCCTCTCGTAATATTTCTCAAAGCAATTGGACACTAATTAATCAATCTCTAAGGGCTAAAACGAGAGAAATTCCTGCAATGGTGAGGGAGCGTGCAAAAAAATTAAATCCAAACCCTTTTGATACCCCCTTTCGTCCAATAGTGGCGGGAGAAATTTTAAAACAAGTGCAATTCGAAGTCTTTGTAGCTACTTTGGCGTTATTCAAAATCACCAATTTAAATGATATCCAAGATATGTTTATCATCATCCGCAAAAGCCATCGCGCCAATTTAAAAGAATGCTTTGGGGAAGAAATTTGAAAAAGATATCGATTTTGTCCCCTATCAAAAGGGTGTAAAAAAATAGATAATCGTGTAACGTGATGTCATCTAAATTTAAATTAACTTTTTTAGGGGGTATTTGTGAAAAAAAACTTATTGACGAGTTCTTTTGCGGGTTTTTGTATGGGAATTTCTACATTATTAAATCAAGGCGATCTAAGTGCTGTAAGTACTAGTGTGCCTGTAATGGATGAATGTTCAAAAGATTTGTTGTTATCGTATTTTCCTGAAAGATTTGTTAATGAAACGCTTAAGCGTTTTAATATTTCCGAAGAAAAATGGGCAGGAATTAACGCTACATTGTCGATTAAAGATAAAGAAATTGTAAAATTAGTCGAACAAAAAGCCTCTTCAATGAAATCAAATCCGTTAAATGATCCACAGCAACGTCAAGCTGCTGTAAAATTATTTCGTGAAACATTGCTTCAAGTATTTACTGACTCCTTAAAAAGCAATGGCATCCAAGACTCGACTCAATTTCAAGCCATGTTAGATGATATCCAGCAGCAAAAAGCTAAAAAGTTTTCTCAATGCTTAGAAAAACAAAGAGAGCAACTGCAGAATGATGAGCAAAAATCTTCAGACGATAGTGACTCTAAAAAAAATGATTTTAACGGCTTCAATGACGGAGATAATGATAACGAAGACGACGAGGATTACGAAGATGGAGATAATCAAGATGGTAATAAATCAAGCGTAGATCTTAAAACTTCGAGATCATCCGATAACGCGAAAACTACTAAATAAATAATGAGGCTCTCAAATTAAAACGATCGTATTGCCATTTTTTGGTCGTTTTAATTTGGAGGCTTTAGTCCCATCTAAATGCTATACCCCGCACGGACACAAATTGCGCATTTGGGCTCCTTGAAAAAGCGTCCAAGAGGTATGTTTTAGTATTTCCTGTTTAATATTTCCCTTTGGTATAAATCAATTTCTGCTTATAATATTTTAGACTGAGCTTAGTACTAATAAAAATTGCTTTAATTAAAAAAATCATTAAAAAATTAGATAATGTAGCTTTAGCTAAGGCTGGAGACAGGGATTAAAGGGAATAAGATGAAACAGAATTTGCAAGCTCGTATTACCGGAATGGGATCCTATTTACCCGAACGGGTGATGACTAATCGAGAATTTGAAAGCCTAATTGATACTAATGATGAATGGATTGAGTCGCGCACCGGCATTAAAGAAAGGCGAATTGCGGCTGTTGATGAATTTACGTCAGACATGGGCACCGCTGCAGCGATTAAAGCTTTAGCCTCTGCCGGTTTAGTTGCTAGTGATATTGAGTTGATATTGGTAGCAACAATGACTCCCGACTACATTTCCACGAGTACCGGTGCACTTATACAGGCAAACCTTAAAGCTGAACGTGCTGCAGCTGTTGACATTCAAGCTGCATGTTCAGGATTTCTTTACATATTATCGATGGCTAAAGCCTACATCGAATCGGGAATGTATAGTCGCATTCTTGTTGTTGCTTCAGAAAAGATGTCAACTTATGTTGATTACACCTGTCGCGGAACTAGTATTTTATTTGGTGATGGGGCAGCTGCAGCGGTGGTTTCTAATGAAGGTGAGGGTCTTTGCATAGATACTGTATGTTTAGGAGCCGATGGAAATCTAGCGCAGCTAGTGATAGTGCCTGGGGGCGGTGTACGACATCCTCCTTCTAAAGAAAGCTTAGAAGCTAGGCTGCATTATTTCAAAATGGAAGGCAAAGAAGTTTTTAAGCATGCCGTTAAACGCATGAGTTCGGCTGCTAAAGAATGCTTGGGCCGCGTTGGTCTGCGAGACGACCAAATTAGTTGGTTAGTCCCTCATCAGGCTAATTTACGCATTATGGATGCTATAGCCAAAGGCTTTAATATTCCTCCTGAAAAAATGTATAAAACAGTTCATAAATACGGTAATACATCGGCATCAAGCGTTCCTATCGCTCTGGATGAGCTCACGCGTGAACACCAGCTAGCCCAAGGGGAGCATGTTTTATTAGTGGCATTTGGGGCAGGTCTCACATGGGGTGCAGCCGTTTTGACAAAGATTTAGTGGATTAAAAATATGACAATAAAGAAAAAAATTGCTTTTATATTTCCAGGACAAGGTGCTCAGTATCCACGCATGGGCAAGGACTTTGCCGATACTTTTGCTGTGGCTAAGCAGACCTTTGAAGAGGCAGATGATCAACTCGGAAGAAAACTTTCCAGTATAATTTTTAATGGACCAGAAGACGTTTTGATAGAGACGAAAAATAGCCAGGTTGGAATTTATGTGACAAGCGTGGCAATTCTTCGTACGATTCATTCCCTTTTTCCAGGCTTCATTCCAAGTATTTGTGCAGGATTGAGTCTTGGCGAATACACAGCTTTAACTGCATCTGGTCGCTTAGATTTTACTGAGGGATTGTCTCTTGTTCAACAC
>JACDGH010000240.1 GCA_013815395.1 Parachlamydiaceae bacterium | reverse complement strand
AAAGACAATAGATATGATATTACTCATAATTACCCCTCCAGTGTTTTGTTGATCTAAAACACTATTTAACGGAGGGGTCTTTTTTTTTCAAATCACCTGAAATCCGACATAGGAACTCTGCGTTTCCTTTTAGCCTCTAAAACGTATAAAAGCGAACCTAAGAAACACTCCCGTCACTTCCTTTTGCAAATGCTTATTTCTTCGTCCATGCATTCCTCCTATCCTGCTCGCCCGTCCGTCTCACCCACAATTGCTCTAAAAAGAGAATTTGATTATGCCTGCACCAGTCAGTAAAGACAGTATGTCAAGATGCCACACCTCTTCTATGTCGTACGATGTCACTCTTCGTCGAAGTGCCCCTTATGTGCCGGCAAAAGCAGCTATTGATCCTGGAGCACTTACAAAAGACACCATTGAAACTACGCAACAGCGTCTCAATCGTGAAATGTTGGAGCGCTTTCAAAATACAAGTTCACGCATGCCTCATCAATCATTTGTCGTTGTCGCGCAAGTTGGAAAATATCTATTCTTGGCTGTCATGCTGCCTGTATACATTTGCTTTTTTGGGCTCCCCCGTTGGTTACTCTTCAATGCCCTTCCTCAGATTTTTATGACTATGAAGACTCAATCCCTGCGTGTTGGAAGGTTTTTTAGCGAATTATCCAAACGTATTGTAGATAGTATGAAAGGAGTTATGAAGCAGCTGATAGGGGATTCCTTACGGATGCTAAATGAACAATCAAAAAACTTATTCAAGTACATTGTTCAAATGACCTCTATTTTATATAAAGGGGTGCAGCAGCTAGCTTCCTTTGCCCAGCAAGGGATTGCAAGGTTGCAATCTCTTGGACTGAATTTAAAAGAAAGGTTCATAAATGCCCCCAGAAAAATTCTTAAAAAATTAGAAAGTTTTAAAGTTAAGTTCATTCAGCAAATAATTATCATAGGTAATATTCTTTTATACCCTCTTGACCTAGCAGATAAATATTTGTTGAAGCCAGTTTCTCAATGGTGCACCAAAAAAATAGCATTAGTCGCAAATCAGATTAAACAAATTGCTTTTGCAACAATGCTCACAATTAAAAAGTTCACTCAGCCAGTCATGACATTGCTAGAGGTTGCAGCAAAAAAAGCATTTAAATATGCACAATATATTTTTGAAGAAGTGTTTTCTTGGATGGCCCCTTACATCGATTTTGTGAGAATTGGGATTAATCGCGGCAAAGAAAAAATCTTACAATCTGTTTCGAGGATCGCTTCTAAAATACGTGTTAAGGTTGAAGAAATCGCTTCAACAATTGCGAACATCATCCCAAATATTCAATTGCCAGTGCAACAATTCATCCAATTTCTCGGATGGGCTTGGTGGCACTCTTCTCAAATAGTAAAGAATCCATGGAAATATTTAAAGAGGGGAGCTAGAGAAGGCAAACGATCTTTTGCTTTCATTGCCTATTCATTAATGCGCGGAGCTAAGAGTGTTGCCCGGCAAATTCAATGGTTGTCAAGGGAAGGATTTAAAGGATTTTTTTGGCTATTAGAATGGGCCAGCTCGGCCATGAATTGGATAGCAAAGCAGCTGGTTACTTTGCCTAAAAAGGCTTTGCAAGGTTTTGCGCGGATTTTGAAGTCGGCATTGCTTATTGTTAAGTATTCAGTTTATGGATTGCGTCTTTTTGCGGCTTGGATGTGGGTTATATGCATTTGCGGCATGATTTTGGTTCGCGAACTTGCAAGTGAAATAGGAAGTTGGTTTCGCCCTAGAGCTTCTTAAGAAAGGACTTAAAGGACATAAAGGACGAAAAGAACGTAAGGATCAAAGCTGCTTAAGTGGCCCAAAAGATCGAAACGAAATCTTTTAAATTCTTTAAGTCCTTTTCGTCCTTTCCTTAAGAGCCCTTAATGGCTCACCAGAACATAGCCCAACATTTGATAAGCTAATTGACGATTTAGCGAGAGTTGCTCTTTAGCGGGATGGGTCAAATCCAATAAATCATAAATAATAGAATATTCTTTTAAATTCACAGGAATTTCCGGGCATAAATTGAGAATAGCAACCGCTTGATTAACGTTCGTGCCCGTAGTCGTTATGGCAACGAGCTCTTGAGTTGGTAGGTTTGCAACAGCATGAGGCAAAAAGCTATCATTGGGCTGGCGCCATAGCAATTGATCAATATAAACTGCAGCCTCTTGCGAAGGCACTAAAATCAAAATTGCTTCTTTTTTGTTGAAATGTCTATGAATTGTTTGACAGATGTTATTTAGCTTTGTAGCTACATCTGTAACCCGCAGTAAGTGAACTTTTTTGACTATTTCTTCATTCATTTTTCCTCCAGCAATATTTTATACTCAGGAAACATTATTCCGCATGATACAATGCACTTTACTGCATCGTCAACTTTCATGTCGACAAAGATTAAGTCGGCCGGCTTGAATGCAAGCATATAACCAATGGTAAGATTGGGTGCTGTAGGAATAAATACGGTAATCGTATCATAATTTCCAATAGGCTTATCTTGAGAAATAAGTCCAATGCAGTAAGCATTTGGATTGGGAAAGGGAACCAAAACAACTTTTGAAAAAGTGTTTGCCTGGCTATTAAAAAAAGTCTTGATGATTTCTTTCGTGGCTTTGTAAATGGGACTAACCATGGGGATTCGATGGATAAGGACTTCACTTACTCGAATGATTGAAGTTAATAATAATAATCGTCCCAAAAAGCCCACTAGCATCACGATGCCAAATAGGGCCATTAAAACGAATATTTTGCTTGAAATCTGTGCCATCTGATCCCCTGAAAAAAAAAGAAATGGTTTATCCAAGATGTCATAATAATTTAAAATAGTGGATACAATATCTTGAAAGGGGGCTGTCAATATATTAATAATAAAGCTGACGATAAAGAGTGTCAAAGCAAAAGGTAGTAGAATGAACAACCCGGCAAAAAAATTGCGTTTCATGCTTCTCTCATTTATGTCTTATCAGCCAACTGTTCATTTGGCTCTATTCTGCGGTTTAATCGCTCTTCCTTTGAAAGGACTGTAAAAGGAGTGGCGATCACTCCACAAGAGATAACGTATTTAAGGGCATCTTCAACCTTCATGTCCATGAAAATAATATCCTCTTCATGATACATCACTAGAAAGCCTGAGGTTGGATTAGGCGTAGTGGGTACATAGATGGCGATCATTGATGCTTTATGTTCATTGACAGATGGTAAATTTTCCCTGGTAATAAATCCGATGGCCATAGTTTCTTTAGAAGGAAAGGGAACCATGACGACTTGCTTAAAGGAATTTGTGTCCGAAGTAAAAAGCGTTGTGATTACATCGCGGCATGTTTTATAAATGCTGCTAATAAAAGGGATTTTATAAAGGATGCGTTCCCAGCCTCGAATAAAGTAATGCACAAAAAACCACCGCGCAATCAATCCAAGCCCAACGGTGCTAAAAAAAAGCAAGGTTAAGATCATTAATTGGCTGATATACTTTTGAAATTGGTCAGTACTAAAAAAAAGAAATCCGGAAGTAAATAGCCCAAAATAATTAAAAATAGCTTTAAATAATCCAACAAATGGCTCAGTAAGTAAATTAAAGACAAAAGCAACTACGGCAAATGTCAAGGCCAGTGGCAACAATATGACTAAACCGGTGATGAAATATTTTTTCATTTAGGTTTAGCTTTTGGTTTTGCTTTTGGTTTACTAGGTTTCGTTCTAGATTTTGAGGCCTTTGGAATAAATTTCCGCGGAGGTTTCGAAGAAGCGTCCCTAATAGAAGCTTTTTTGCCTTTTGCGCGTTTGCCTTGCTTGTCTTGTGGAGTAACGACATCGTGATTGTGTGATAAGTCGGCATGGATAGGTTCCTGATCAGCCATAAGCGACCAAGCACTTTCCAACGTAATGAAATCAACCTCTTTCAGCATGACACAAATGCGATCACCAGCAGCGAACATCTTCTGGTGTCTACGGCCTTTCAAAGTATTCGATTTTTCATCGAAAATATAGTAGTCGTCATCTAATTCAGAAACGTGCAAATAGCCTTCCATCATCAGCTCGACAATTTCAAAATACACACCGAAATTTTTAACGCGTGTGACTACGGCTGGGTATTCTTTCAACGGCTCTGTTTTTTTATTGAAATCAAGCAGTCGCAATTTCTTTAAAAGAACCACGCTATTTTCGGCTTTTGAGCTAATGCGTTCTTGATCAGAGCAGCGGGCAGCAATCATCTCTAATTGTTCTTTATTGTCGCTTTCGTGGAATAGAATTCGGTGCACGACTAAGTCTACATAGCGGCGAATTGGGCTTGTAAAATGACAATAATGCGTTAAGCTTAGGCCATAAT
>JACDGH010000239.1 GCA_013815395.1 Parachlamydiaceae bacterium | reverse complement strand
CTCATGCTATGGGAAATGTAACGATGATTTTTTAAATCACTCGGTTTAATAGGAGTGCCATATTGTTTTAAATAGCTTGATGAAGCACAAAGGGAATATAAAGTGGTTGCTATTCGTTTTTGAATAGCATCACCTGTAGCTGAAATGCTCATGCCAATAAGCACATCTATTGACTCTGCATTTAAATCAGGAATTCTTTCAGCTAATTCCAAATGCAATTCGATTTCAGGATATTTCGAGAGAAATTCTTTAATGTGAGGCACGATATACTCAAAAGCAAAATGCCTACCACTAACAATCTTTAAAATTCCATTCGGGACCCTTTTTATTTGCGAAATTAATGCAGTCGCTTCTTCCACTTCTTCTAAAACACGTCGACATTGTCGACAATAATTTATTCCTACCTCAGTAAATTCAATTTTGCGTGTTGATCGCTTTAGTAATTGCAATCCTAATTCTTCTTCTAAACTTGTCATTTGTTTGCTAACAGCTGCAGGTGAAATCCCTAATTTTCGAGCTGTTAAAGCCAAATTGCCAAGCTCAGATATTAAAACTAATGTTTTCATATGTATGAAATCGGGCATTATAAACCTCAGGTAACGAATAAGTGAATATTTTGATTATTATAAATAATCATTCACTCAATTACAATCAAAAAAAATATTAATCAAAATAATTTTTTGTTGATTTTACTATCAACAGTAAAAGGAGATAGACATAAAGTAAAAATTGTCAAAAGCCAACAAGGTAATATAGTCATATATATTTTTCTCTTTTGCGAAAGCTACGTTAAAAAGCTATGAAGATAAGACAAATTGAAGAAGGCGTCCCTTATTCTTTTCAAATGAGTCATGATTTCATACCATTCAGAAGAAATGTAAAACTTTTGCTATGTAAAGAAATATCCTTTTTACCTTAGATTGAAGAGCTAGAGTGCAAAAATGGAACTTGACATCCCTCTAGCTTCAGACAATAATTAGATAGTAAAAGGTAGATAGTTAAACGTTTTATGAACGAGAATTTTAGATGAAAATATTTATGTTAATTTTGTTGGGGGTGCTTATCTATGAGTCCACATATATCTGGTCAACCTGTAGAAAATGACTATTTGAATGAAACAAATTTCCCAGTTGTTAGAAATAATTATGTTATTATTTCTGGGTGTTCTGGTGGAGGGAAGTCTACGCTACTTTCTGAGCTTGCAAGTAGAGGTTATTCATTTATTCTAGAACCAGGACGCCAAATAGTTAAAGAACAAACAGCAATAGACGGAAACGCATTACCTTGGATTAATCTTGAAAAATTTCTTGATCTCGCGCTATCGCGTTATCTATTTCAGTTTAATTCTCAGAAGGATCAGCAACAACTAGTCTTTTTCGATCGGGGCATTATTGATTCAGTTCAATTATATGCTTCACAGCCTGAATATTTCCGAAACGCAGCAAAAAATTTCAGGTATAATCGTTCAGTATTTTTGGTTCCACCTTGGGAAGAAATTTTTACATGTGATACTGAGAGAAAGCATAGTTTTGAATCTGCAAAAAAAGAATTTGATGAACTTCTTATTAAGTACAAAAATTTTGGCTATGAGACAATTCTTATTCCAAAAGTTTCCGTCAAAGAAAGAGCTGATTTTATTCTAGAAAAGCTGGGCGCCTCAACGGATAAAGTACCTGTATCCAACTTTTATATTTCGAAGGGAAAGCGTCTATTGGAATGGAATAAAGAGAAATTAACAAGTCATTCTAAACTAAGCATCAATGATATAGAAGAATTGTTTGCACCTGAATTTGTGGTTATGGCAAACGGCAGAAAATATGATACCAATTCTCAAGACTATTATGAATTTCTTAATAAGTTCCGTTCAGACATTGCCACCATTGACTATGAGGTCCAAGATTATCTCAACACTGAATCAACGGTTGTCATGCCATTAAAGGCCACAGTAAAGCGTTTACATGGCAAAGTGGATGTTTTTAATGCAATTCTGCTTATTAAATTCAACGGTTCCGGAAAAATTGTTCATTGGCAAGAAGTGTATTCATTGTCTTAACCAAAATAGGTGATCACAAAGCACATTATTGCACATGGGGGTAAACAAGATCGTTGCTCCTTAAAGAGCAAAATTCGCGAACGCTCAAAATAATTCTTGTTTAAACATATGACTACACCAAAGGTAATCCCTTTGCTTTGAAAGACAGAAAAGTCGTTTTCAGAGGTATAATAGTCATATTACACATAATTTTTCTTTAAATTCCTACAATCTCGCCTTTTCGATGATTGCCGCTGTGTCGAACTAAATTACCAACCTAGGCCGAATAGAGTCATTACGAAATGTTCATCGTCTTATCCAATCCGTTAATACCACCCAGCAGGTCCATTTTCTGTGTAAACCTTTTAATTTCAACTCCTGAGTTAGAAGAATTTCGAGAGTTATGGGCTTTCGTCCAGATTGAAAGACCATGATTTTCATATTCCAATTGGCACCCAAGTGTCAGGAAAGCCTCAAGTTAAACTAGACCACAATATTCTTGAGGAAGTAGAAGAATTGGAAGAAATTGCTTAATGTTCAATCATTTAATAATATAAAAATAATTCGCATTATTAAATAAACTGTAATATTTAACTATTTACTTTAAGTAAAAATTATGTAATGATTCTTTTTATTATTAAAAATAAGAGGTTTTAAATGAAGTATTTTTATTTAGTTATTTTGTTTGTAGTTTCTATTTGTACTCAAGTGAATGCAGATGTTGAATGTCGAGCGGCAATTGATATTGGTTCAGGCGGCACAAAAGTGGCGATTGCTGACATTGATACTGAAACAAACCAAATTATTCAGGTTATTCTCGATACCTCTTTTCCAGTTCCCTATCAAGCCTCTCTTGACAAATCTGAAGATGGCACTTTTGATATGGAAACCAAAGAACTAGGGTTGAAGACTTTTAAAGAAATTAAGGAAATAACGGATCAACACCAAGTTCAGAAAATTGTAGCTATTGCAACATCAGCATTCCGAAAAGCTAATAATGGCAAAGAATTTATTTCAGAAATCGAAAAACAAACAAAAATTCGTGTTCAGATTATTCCACAGAGAGAAGAAGGCGAAATTGCTTTCTTTAGTGCTTTGGCTTCAGGTGAATTTAACCCTGAAGAAGCTGTAGTTTGGGATATTGGCACAGGGAGTCTTCAAATCACAACTATGAATACCAATGAAGACCTAACAGTCTACATGGGAGAGCAAATGGGATCTGTTGCCTTTAAAAATTACATCGTGGATGCCATACAGGAAAACGACATAGAAGACGTAACCTCTCCTAACCCTATGACTGAAGAAGATCTTAAAGCAGCAGATAGCTATGCGCGCGCTTTCGCTAGAAAGGCTTATCCAATTATTAAGCAGAAAATTAACGCTCGGGGTACGGTTATCGGGATCGGACGTCTTTTTTATCATAGCATCCGGCCTCTTGCTTCTGAAAGTGACGTCATCACTCGCAATGGATTACGGAAATTTATCGAAAATTCCTTAAATAAAACCGATGAACAACTCGATAACCCATTTGCTCATGTAGACGTCTCAAATTGCATTTTGACATTAGCTATCATGAAGGCGCTGCATATACAAGAAATTCGTCCCATTGAGACTACGACAACTAGAGGTCTTTTAGTGTCTCCTTCTTATTGGATGCAGGAGAAATGAATTTAGACTGTTTAATAAAACATCAAAGGAAATAAGAATCATGCAGACTTTCACACCATATAGCCAGCTAAAAAGGGCCTTATTTAAAGGAATAACGAAAACCCTACTAGTCATTGCCACTGTTGCAAGCATCGATCGAGTAAATGCAGAGAGTTTTGCTGAGAATATTGAACTAACTCCACATATACTCAGCAATCATGATGTGTCTCACAATGCATTGAACGAATCTATTTATGAGCTAATGAAACAGGCACAATCATCAATTTTGCTCATGAGTTTTACATTTTCTGATCCCGCACTTATTAGTATTCTTAATCAAAAAGCCAGCGAGGGCATTAATATACACTTAGTTATTGATCGTGATCATATAGGAAATTTGACATCAGTTCTTCATTCTTCAATATCGATAAGCACTCGAAAAAATGGTGAAGGACATGTCCACCATAAGATTATTGTTGTCGATCGCGCCTACATATGGCTAGGGTCGGCTAACTTTACACCAAACAGCTTAGTAGGATCTAAAAACCTCGCGATTGGATATTATAGTCCAGAGATCGGCGAGGAGTTACATCAAGAAGCTACTCTTATTGAATCTCAAGGGCAAAGGAAAGGAATAACTCCTCTTTTTTGTTACTATGGAGATCAGCTTCTAGAGCTTTATATTCTTCCTCACAATCAACCTGAACG
>JACDGH010000238.1 GCA_013815395.1 Parachlamydiaceae bacterium | reverse complement strand
TATTACCAAGGTTTATCTATGCCGCGTCCAAAGAAAATAAAAGAATGTGTCCGACTGTCAGTTGTCATGTCAGAAGAACAAGCTGAGAATATATGGCAATTCGCATGAGTGTTCAGGAAGGGCGGGCGATAGGTGTGTCAAAAACTATCCGCATGGCAATATAGGCGGCATATCCTGTGCCAAAGAATCAACTGGGTGAGGACATTTCACTTTACCAACAAGCATGTTGCCTAGGTTACAAGCCTGCATTACTTTTATTAGCGAAGCACGAAAATTAGAAAGTTAAATTTTATACCATTTGTTTAAACTTACTCAACTTTAATTGGGTGAATCAACTACTACAAGCTCAAGCTCATATTGCATTTTTTTGCTTAAGGTGTGTTCTAGAAGTTTGTTTTGAATTAATTCTTTTTCTACTTCCATTTTTTCTTCAATGGCATCGAGTATCCATTGTTTTTTTGTATATTTTAATTTTTTCTGTCTGTTTATTTTAGACATTCTCTCTTCTAATTTTTGGAGAGTATTTTCATCGAGTCTTAAATTCAAATGATTAGCTTTAGATATCATGTCGGAATGTTCATCGCGAGCTATTTTTTCCTGAATTGCATTTACAAGCCATGTTTGTTTTTTTTTCTGCGGGTTTTGTAATCGGTTTAATTCTTGTAGATGATTCTCAAGTCTTTTGTACAATATCGAAGGGAGAGTAAAAGTGTAATTTACAGTATTTAAATCGTTTAATTTTTTTTCATCTTCCACTTTAAGAACCTGCATAAGTATTACTATGTGTTTCTGAATGGTCTAAAAGTTTCTTTTTTACAGCTTTTTCCTCTAAATCCAGTTTTTCCTGAATAGCATCAAGAATCCATTTCCTTTTTGAGTAACTGCTTCTAAAATAGCTGATCTGCTGTACATGTTTTTCGAGAATTTTTTTTGTTAGAGCATCAATTCGAAACGAAACTCGTTTTTCATTCTCAACTTCCTTATCAGGATCATCATTTTTTAATTTTTCTTCTATTGCTTCAATAAGCCACTGTTGCTTAGTGTAGCCAGGCTTTAATAATTTTTTAAAAACAAATATATGCTGTTCTAGTTTACTATGTAAGTGGGGTGAAATACTTACACTATACTGGTGAATTTTGTTCGTTTTAATCCGTTCGTTCACTATGTTCCTTAGCTAAAAATTAACTTATAACAAATTGAATTATTTAAAAAAGATCTTTCTCACGGACTTGAGATTTAATAAAGCCTATTTTTGCTTCTAACATGTACAGCGGTTCCCGCTGGGAACCGCAAAAAAATTCTGCATAGTGAAAGATCTCTATCTAAATTTTATCGACATGGGACATCCATAAATGCTGTTTAACATAAAAAAATAATATTTCTCGCTAAAGAATCTCTAAATATTCCTGAACATAATGAACACAGAAAAATTCTCAAGTTGTGTTTGTGAATTTTTTCTTACTAATTAGGTGATAGAATTCCTCCCAAGAGGAAATCCCTACATATTGAAACAACACCCTCATTGTTTCCCACAGCCCACGATAAGTTCCTGCATATTTTTTTACTGCACGAAAAAGACCGCACGTTATTTCCTGAATTTGATCTATCAGAAAAGTCAGCATCATAAGCAAACAAAACACGGTCGCAAGATATTCTTTTCCATGTCCATAGTTGTGTTCGAAGTTGTATCCTAAATTCTTTAGCGTATTGAATGTCTCGTTTTCAATTTTCCATATAGATCGTCCACCCCTCATTAATTTATAAATGTTATTTTCACTGATTTTGATGTTGGTAACCCATGAGAAATGAGCCTCCTTGCCTTTTGCATCGGTCTGCATGTATTCAAAAAAATTGACCTTCAAATTCGGATGACTCTTGTTCAGGGCAACATCATTAATATACCTAAATTGATGTATAAAGCCCTTATCGTCTTTAAATTCATAATATTTCGATTCTTCAGATTCGTTGATTGTATCAAATAAATGTTTGTGATCTCCAGGCTTGGCACCAATAATGTACTTCATCTTGTGTTCTTCTAAGAGCTTAATGTGGGGCCCATTTGAAGCGAGTCCATCTTCGACCACAATCACCTTTAGATGAGGATGTTCTCTGCGAAAATTTTCTATAAATCTTTTCGAAGCATTCCGTTCGCAATCGTTTTTGGTCTCGCCATCTTGATTTTGTATAACTTCTGGACAAAGAGGTATGACATTTGTTTTTTCGGGATGGACAATGCATGTTCCAAGCATTTGGTGATAGTAGCTTACAGTCCCAATTTGACTTTCTTTTTTACAACAGTGTTTACAACATACTTTCGCAGAAGAAAACTCACCTGTACCATCAATAGATAAGATATAGTGCCCCTCCATAAACTCATATTCTTCAAGACATTTTCTCCTTTGAAATCTCGCAAATATTTTCTTAAATGCTGGACGAATAAAATCTGGATCTAGTTCATCGAGTCGTTCTCTTAAATAGGTGTCTGATGGTGCATGAGTAACGTGATAGAGAGTTTTTAGGTTCTTGTCGATTACAGAATCACGACGTTTTTGATCATATTGAAGTAGAGAAGGAAACTTTAGGCCGAAAATTGCAAGCCCCGCCATTAAGACATCAGAAAAAGAAATTCGATTTGTATTAGGAAGTTGCCTTGGATCAGGAATTTTCGAAAATTGTTCATATACTAGATGAATTAGGGAAGAACCGCAGATGGATTCTCTAATGCGAGTGTTCATGGTGTTATCCCAGGTAAAAAACACTCAAACTTTACGAAAGCAATTATTTATTTACACGGGAAAAATCATCAGCGGGAACCGCTGACATAGGGTGTTCTTGTTTAGCCTTTTAATTCTCTATATCTAATTTTCTATTTAAGGTGATTGTAATTTATGCAATCATTCTTTATTATATCCACAATACAAAAAATTTTGGTTATAATTTTTAATTCTAAGGTTTGCATGTCAAAAATATCTAACAGTTCATTTTTATCTGGGTTTTCATCTTATAACCACCCCTTACCCATAGCTTCTTCAAAAGGTAATAAACAAACTAAATTAACTGAGGAAGTGGCATCAGTACAGTTTGCTAAATTGATTAATAATGATTTAGAAGATGTTAGTAAAACAATGAGTCCAGAAGAATTCAAAGCTCAAGATGATGAAGCTAAAAAAATTTTTAAATCCGTAGCTGATCTCAATGAGAAAGTTTTTGAATTTACTCAGCGAAAGAAATCTGAAGGGAAATGGACACCTGAGTTAGCACAGGTATTTGAACTAATAGATAAATCGCTCGAAGAATCAGTAGCCCCTGTTAAACAAATTTCTTCGTTTTTTTCTAATCATTTCAACTTAGGAGCCTATTTACGGTTGGCTGAAAAAATGAAAATTTCACCATCTGAAATAAAAAAATCGGATGTTGAGCAGTTTGTTCAAGCAGAAGCCGCAGAAGCTGCTGATCGAGCATTTCAAAAGCTGTCTCTTGAGGAAGAAAATAATTCAAAAAAAACAGGAAAAAAGAAAAAAGGAAAAAAAGTTCCAGCGGTCATTTATCATTCAGTACAGAATGTTACAGAAAATACTCCTCCTGTTCCTCTATTAAACTCAATTTCCACTTCTAAGAATCCCGCGCTTTTAAGAGCTGCACAGTGTCGTAAATGGGTCGAAAAAAAATCTCTCCCACTGCACTCACGTGTGAAAAGATGGAACACCGACGATCCGGAAAAGATACGACAGTTTACCGATCATGGAGTATTTAATTATGCAAGCCGTACTGATAAAGAATTGCAAAAACTTAAATTCTATCATTACCCCATCGGGGCTGAAAAATTTTTAAATAAAATTTATAGCTTTCCCACTGATACGGGAGCTGGGATGTTGTGTAAAATACAAAGAAATGGCTTATCCACTTGTGGGGCACTATATTTTGGCATTGATAAGGGGCGAATATATCATATATTTTTTGAAGAATTGGATCAGGCCAGAATTGATAGAATGGATATATTTAAAACGAAATGTGTAAATTCTCAATTAAAAAGCGAGCCAAATGATCAAGCAAATAAAGATTTTGAGTTGGTAGGAGATTATAGTGCAAAACTATCTAGAAAGGGAAATGTAAAAATCTCTTATCCAAATGGCAGTTCCATAAAAATTTATCCCGCAAGATTAGACCTATTGCAAGCAGACATGTTTGAAGTTAGCTCAATTTGACAACAGCAGAAAATAGATGTTTCTAGTGCCATCCATCTAAGCTACGACAGGATTGACAGGGAATAGTGGAAAATTGATAATTGCGTTTGGCGAAGCCCCTGGAGTGCGTCGGCTCTGCCGCGCCCTTCAATTTAGGAGGTCCATTGAAGCGGAATACAATGTTTTTGCAATAAAGTTTTTCTAGCTTTTGTCCTCTTAGTC